>JAFSWV010000113.1 GCA_017444325.1 bacterium
CGGCACCAACCTTAAGGCCGATCTTGTCGACAGGGAAGGCAACATCAGCGACTTCAGTTACACTCCCTCGCACGCCTCCGAAGGAAGGGACGCGCTGCTTGCGTCTCTGAAAACGATCATAACCGCGCAGGTCACGACCGGGCGCAAGATCGTCGGCATCGCCGCCGGTTCTCCCGGCACCGTCAACAACTCGACCGGCGTCATCGATTACATGCAGGCGCACATCCCGAACTGGACGGGCACGAAGCTTGGCGCCTTCCTGACCGAGTGTTCCGGCGTTCCCTCGCAGATCGACAACGACGCGAATGTGATCGCGCTGGGCGAATACTGGAAAGGCGGGGGACAGGGCGCGAAATGTCTTCTGGCCCTCGCTTTGGGAACCGGACTTGGTTCCGGCCTGGTCGTGGAAGGCAAGGTCATGCACGGCCCCTTCTTCAACGCCGTTGAAGTAGGGCACACCATCGTCTGTACCGACGGCACGAACGTGCCCTGCAGCTGCGGCAACTTCGGCTGCGCGGAAAGCTTCATCTCTCCCGGCAAAATGATCAGCAGGGCGCATCACTCCATGCAGGTCGGCTTGCCGAGCGTCCTGGGAGGATATCCGAAACTTTCTATCGCCCAGATCCAGGAACGCTACAAAAACAACGACGTTCCGGAGTTCACGGTCAAGGACATGGTCGATCATTACAACGACGATTTCCTCTGCAAGAGATTGATCGACGACTCCATGAAATATCTTGCGCTTCTGATCTACAACTTGAGCAAATGCTACGACCCGGATGTGATCACTCTGGGCGGCGGCATGTTCAAGTCCGCGGATTTCTTCATGCCTCTGCTTTACGGACAATTGGCACGCTATTACGTTTCGCCGGACTTGCCCGTGAAGTACCAGATCAAGATCTCCGAACTGGGAGATTTGGCCGGCATCTACGGCGCCGCCAAGCTTGCCTGGGATCACGTTGACCAATTGAGGGCCAAATAAATGCCTAAGTTTCCCGATCGTTTCATCCTCGCCTCCGGGTCTCCCAGGCGCAAAATGATGCTCAACCTTCTGAAGGTGCCGTTTGAAACGCGCGTGCCGAAGGTGGAGGAGAGCATCGTTGGCGCCGAGGAACCTATTGCGCTCGTGGCGCGCCTGGCCAAAGAGAAAGCTTTGTCAGTCGCGAAGGAAATAAAGGACGAGGGCGGAACGACCGTCGTGGTCGGCTGCGACACGATCGTTGTCCTAGGGAAAGAGATCTTGGGAAAGCCCAAGGATATTTACGAAGCGTACGCTATGCTGACGAAACTTCAAGGCAGAACGCACATGGTCTATTCCGGATTGTGCCTCGTCAAACTCGAGAACGGAAGGGAGGAGACGATCTCCAATTTCTGCGCCACGGAAGTGACGATGTGCCGGCTTACGCTGGATGAGATAAAACATTACTTCGATCTCGAGGATCCTCTTGACAAGGCCGGCGCCTACGCCATCCAGGACGGAGGTTCCCTGATCATTTCAAGTATAGACGGCTGCTATTACAACGTCTTGGGTTTTCCGGTGAGAACGCTGGAAGAACTGATGCGTCAATGGGGCTATTCGCTATTTCTTTAAAACTTTATGCAGTTAATTTTCCAACCGAACACTAAGGAGAGCCGGATCCTGCAGATAAAGGGGACGGCGGCCACCATCGGCTCGGCAAGCGAGAACATCGTCTGCCTGCCGACGGCCTTTCCTTACCATATCGGCCTTTTCTATCTGGAGGGCGCCTGGTTTGCCGACGACATAAGCGGCAACGGGTTCGCGTTGGACGGAAAGCAGGTGACGACCGGACAGCTCAGGATCGGCAGCCGTTTGAAAGCCGGGGACTGCACTCTGCTTGTCATCAACACCGATCTTGTTTTGGAAAACGGCGAAACGAGCGAAGTGGTCTTCCAGCAGGCTGAAAGTCAGCCTGCCCCGAAAGTGGAAGGCGAGCTGGTGCCCGAGCAAGTGCTCACGCATCAGGATGTGATTCCTTCGCAGGGAACAGCCGCTGTCAGCGCGATGCCTTACGGCGATGGTTCGCCTGAAGAACAGATCGATACTACGGCGAGGCTGGCTTTGATCTTCGGCTGCTGCGGCCCGCTTATTCTTCTCTGCGGACAGTTGGTCGGTTTCATCCTTGGCATTGTGGCGCTCGCTAAGCGGGGACTCAACGCCGCCTCCAAGCGCTACGCCTGGGGAGGCCTTATAGTCTCGCTTATCTGGTGGATCGCCCTGGGTGGAGTTTTCGGCTCCTTCCTCTGGCAGGACATGAACAAGAACCGCATCGCCAGGAACGAAGCTTACATAAGCAGACTGTTGAACAATATCGTGACAGCCCAGATCTATGTCAGGAACGCAATCGTGATAGACGTCAACAACGACCTGGACGGCGAATACGCCACTTTCGAGCAGCTGCAGACCATTCCCTACAGGGAGGCGACTCTGAGGGAACTGGCCGAGCAGCCGTTGCGCAGGGGATACCTGCTGACGGTCCAGCGTGCGGACGAAGACGGCTTTGAGCTCTGCGCCACGCCGGAAACTTACGGCATTACCGGCAACAAGACCTTCTGGATCGATCAGAAAGGCTTCCTGTACGAAGCGGATCTGAAGGGCATGCCGATGACCAAGGACACCATTCCCCTGGAGGCGAACAGGGCGGAGCACAGCGTTTTCGAGATCATGGAAAACGAGGTCTCGGACGACATAGCGCGAGCCGCGGAAGACGCTTTCAAGAAAGAAGACTACGCCAAGTGCCAGAAGATCATCGAGAATATTCAGACGGTCTTCCCGAACTCCAAAGTCAAGGAACGCCTGACGGTGCTGGAAAAAGCGAGCGATCCTTTCCTTATTGAGATGCGTTCCAAAAAACTGATGGACGACGCCAACAAATTCTGTGAGCTCAATCAATTCGACGCCGCCATAGAAAGGCTGAGGCAATTAATGGCGAACTATCCGAGCTCGACGCTTTTCCAGCCAGCCAAGCAGAAGATCATCGATCTGACGCGTGAGGAATCCCAGAAGGAGATGGCTCTGGCGGAAAACTTCAAGAACGCGCACCAGTGGAACGAGATGAACACGCATCTCAACCAGCTGACCAGCAAATATCCCGAGGCGATGGACATTTACCAGCCGAGAGTCAACGCCTGCCGCGAACAGGCCAACGCGCTTAGGGAAGAGGATGCCAAGGCGCTCAAGAAACAAGCCCAGGACGCCGAGATCGCGCAGCGTTATGAGGAAGCTTACAACATTTATCTGAAGATCAGGAACGAGTATGGCGGAACTTCCGCTTCCGTCGGCATAGACGAATCTCTGAACAAGACCGGCGCCCAGATCAACGAGATCAGGGCCCAGCAGCAGGTCAAAGAGATCTTGGGGACCCAGGCGCTCGGCAACGAACTGGCAGTCGTGCAGATGATCGATCTCTTGGAGCGCGGCTACTCCCAGACGAAGGAATACGAAAAGGTCAAAGAAGTCGTTCAGAAACTCAGAAGGGAGTGCAGCGCCAGGCTCTTTACGACGCAGGCCAATGAGCTTTTTCAGAACAAGAGCTATCACGCGGCTTTGACCAAGATCGAGATGGCTATCCAGGAAGATCCTTCCGTCAAGGTCGCCATGGCCGACAAGCTTGAGGAATGCTACGCTGCGCTTGGCGACGCAGCTTACGAGAACCAGGATCTCTCTTTGGCTCTCTCTTATTACCAGAAGTATCTTGCCATGCGCCCGATGCACCCCATCATCGACAGAAAGCGTTTGATGGAATGCTATTTCTTCAAGGCCAAGGAACTTTACGCCGCCAAGAATTATACGGAATCCAGGACCTTCTTTGAGCGCTGCATGGAAGCCTACGGCTCGAATCCCGAGTTCAACTTCATGTACGGCATGATCCTCTACACAGCGGAGGAATGGGAGAATACCTTGCGCTTCTTCGCCAACTGCCAGAACGGACCTGACGCGCTTGCCAACGACGCCAAGAAATACTGGACTTTCGCCCTGTACAATCTTGCCCTGAGCGGTGACGAGACGCTCAGGAAGATGGCTTTGGAAAACAACGTCATCAGGGAAGTGATGGCCAGCTATGACTTGGAGTTCGACACCAAGCCGAGGACTGACGGCCAGCAGAAAGTGAAGCTGGCTGAGATCGCTCCCAAGAACGCCGAGACTTACGATTCTGTTTTGAGAGCGGCAGTCGACGCTCTGGACGCCCTGGCTATCCAGGCCTGCAAGCACACCATCATCTCCAAAGACAGGAAGGACGTCAAGATCGACTCCACCTACAACCTCAACAATTCGATAAAGAATCTCAAGGCGCTCCTGAAAAAGATGTACGCCTACAGTTCCTCGGAGAGGGAGAACAACCAGAAAATTCAAGCGGAGCTTAAAAAAGTCGTCAAACAGTATTCCGACCTTGTGGCTTCCATGACCGCCTTAAGGCAGAAAACTCCCACGCCCAGCATAATAGACGGTTTGCAGCAG
>JAFSWV010000114.1 GCA_017444325.1 bacterium
GGAAGCCGCCACCGACGAGGCGGAGGTAATAATAGCCAAACAGCGCAACGGACCGACGGGAACCGTGAAGATGATATTCAACCCGGAATACGCCCGTTTCGTTGACGGACAGGCGCAAATGTAAATTCAGGGTGAAAAAGGCTATAATTAAATAAGTCTGTTTTTTAATCTTTAAAAAAGGGAGTTTTTATTTATGGCCAAAGATCAGAAGAGCCGGGAAGGAAATTATCTTTTCACTTCTGAATGTGTCTCTATCGGACACCCGGACAAAGTCTGCGACCAGATTTCCGACGCCATCCTGGACGAAGCGATTCGCCAAGACAAGGGCAGCCGCGTTGCCTGTGAAGTCATGGCTGCCACCGGCCTTGTTGTAATTTCCGGCGAGATCACCACTAAAGCCGCTCTTGATTTGCAGAAGATCGCCAGGGAGACTATTGCCGGGATAGGCTACAATGATCCCGAGCTTTGCTTCGACACTAAATCCTGCGCCGTCATGACCTGCATTAACAGGCAGTCTCCCGACATCGACATGGGCGTTTCCAGCGACAAAGGGCTTTATAAAGAGCAGGGCGCCGGCGACCAGGGCATGATGTTCGGTTATGCTACGACTGAAACTCCCCAGCTTATGCCGATGCCTATCAGCTATGCCAGGGCCATCATCAACAAGCTTACCGAGCTCAGGCAGAAAGGAAAAATATCCTGGCTCAGGCCCGACAGCAAATCTCAGGTCACTATCGAATATTCTGAAGACGGCTGTCCCCAGAGAGTCCATACGATCGTCATCTCGACCCAGCACTCCCCCAAGGTCAAACATGCCGAGATCGTCAAAACTCTGAAGAAGGAAGTTGTCGAGAAAGTCATTCCGAAAAAGATGCTGGATAAAAACACCATCATCCACATCAATCCCACCGGACGTTTCGTCATTGGCGGACCTCACGGAGATGCAGGATTGACAGGCCGCAAGACCATTGTTGACACCTACGGCGGCATGGGGCGCCATGGCGGCGGCTCCTTCTCGGGAAAAGATCCCTCCAAAGTTGACCGCAGCGCCGCTTACATGATGCGCTACATTGCCAAGAACATCGTCAAAGCCGGCTTGGCCAGGCAATGCGAAGTCCAGGTCTCCTACGCCATCGGCAAAGCCGATCCGCTTTCTTTGAACGTCAACACTTTCGGCACAGGCAAGATCAGCGACAGAAAAATTGAACAGTTGGTCAAGGACAACTTCGACCTGAGGCCCTCCGCCATCATCAGGAAACTCGATCTTCTGCGTCCCATTTATCTCAAAACCGCCAAGTACGGTCATTTCGGCATAGAAAACCAGGGCTACACCTGGGAGAAGACCGACATGGCGCAGACCTTAAAAGAACAGGCCAAAAAATATGAGTAAACTTTTCCTTACAGTCCTGGCGTCTCTTTTTCTTTGCGCCTGCGCTGACAAATACGCGGTCACGTACGTCCTGGATCCTCCCGGCGACCTCGACATCAAGAACAAGGTCACTGTCACCGTAAGAGACCTCATCGACCGCAGGCCGAGCCAGGAGCGCGTCGGCCCGGCAGATCCTCTGGACGGCGCTTTCTACAGCGAGGACGGCGTCCTTGAGGAACCGCTCAGCGAATCCATGACGAGGCTTTTACAGCTTGAGCTTTCCAACGCCGGTCTCGACGTTTTCGACTCCGCCAACTACGTTCCCGGGACCGAGCGCAGCGTAAGAGTTGCCGGCGAGATCTACCATGCTTACGTCATGGGCACGCCGGAATCAAGCGTGAGCGACGATAATCTCTGGAAGAGAATGCGCTACACCGTCAGAGTGGCCGTCAGAGTCGATATGATCGACACATTGGCTGAGAAGCGCGTGATGGCCCGCAAATACGAATACAAGGACTCCTTCGTCATCCGCCACGCCATGCAGGATTTCGAGGCGGTGAAAGAAGGCAAGGACAAAAATTATCTGGAAGCCGGCGACGCTTACTGCATGCAGCTTTTCAACGACGCCGTGAAGAAAGTCTTAGTCCAGGCCAGGCGCGATATAATAGTGCAGATGAGTCCGGACATCGGGAATATGCCCGCGTCCATTGAAGGTTTGGAAATGACCGACGAGCTCTAAGCTTTGAAGATCTTATTCTGTCATAATTTCTATTCCCAAAGAGGCGGCGAAGACGCCGTTGCCCAAAAGGAACTGGAGATGCTCCGCCAGGCCGGGCACACCGTTATCCCTTTCCTAAGAGACAGCGCTTTGATCGCCGATTATTCCCCCTGGAAAAAGCTTTGCGCTTTCCTAGGGGGTTTTTACAACTGGAAGCTTGCTCACGAACTGAGCGATATTATCGACAAGGAAAAGCCGGACGTCGCCCAGGTCCACAATGTTTTCCCTCTTCTTTCTCCGACCATCTACCTTGTCCTACATGTCAAGAAAGTGCCGATCGTCCAGACTGTGCACAATTTCCGCTTCTTCTGTCCAAACGGCTTGCTTTTCTGTTTCGGCAGGCCTTGCGAAAGGAAGCCCAACCAGAGCATGCTGAGATGCATATCCCGCCGCTGCCTGAGGAACAGCAAGCTGTACACTCTTTGGTACGCCTCGATACTGCGCTTCCACTACATGCTCGGCACTTTCAAGAAAATAGACTGCATCATCACCCTGAACAAGTTTTCCGCCCGTCTTTACCGCCACGCCGGCTTCGGCACGGTCTGTGCGAAACCCAACGGCTCCGACGCTACGCCGGATCCGGAAGCGAAGTGCGAAGGCTATTTCCTTTTCGTCGGCCGCTTCTCCCAGGAGAAGGGCGTCATGACTATGCTGAAAGCCTTGGAGGGCCTTAACGTTCCCGCCAAGATGATCGGCAACGGCCCCCTCGATGAAGAAGTGGCGGCCTATATGAAGGAACATCCCAATCCCAACGTGACTTTCCTGGGCTACCAGCCGCCCGACGTCTGCAACTATTACATGGCCAGGGCGCTCGTCACTATTTTCCCATCGGAATGTTATGAGAACTGCCCTGTTACCGTAATCGACTCCCTGAGATTGGGAACGCCTGTTTTGGCCTCCCGCATCGGCGGCCTTCCGGCTCTTCTGCCGCCTGGCGTCGGCTGGCTTTTCACTCCGGGCGACATCGCAGAACTGAAGGAACGCATAAAAGAACTTTATTCCAAGAAGGAAGAGATAATCTCCATGCGTGAAAAGGTCGCCGCCTACGGCGAAAAGGAATTCTCCAAGGAAGCGAACCTTGCCCGCCTTACCGAGATCTACAACTACGCCATATCCAAAAGGAACGGCGGAAATCCTCTTCTGCTCCCGGGCATGCTGGACGACGAGCTATGAAAAGTTATTTGCTCGTCACCAACTTCTGCCCCTTCTACAGGATCAAGCTCTTCAAGATCCTGAATGACGAGCTTAAACTAAAGATCCTCTTCTATTCCGCCGGCACCGAGAAATACTGGGAGTCCAGCAACGCCCAGGGCGAAAAGAAAGCGGAAAATATTTATCTCGCCGATGACGGCGCCAACAAACTCGTCATCATCTGGCGCTACGTCAGAGTCCTCTTCTCATCTGATACCAAAGGTGTCATCCAGGGCTTCAACGGCGCGGCCTTCATTTTCCTTGGCTACATAATAGCCAGATTAAGAGGCATTCCCTTCGGCATCTGGACAGGACTCTGGTACCATCCCAGAACGCCATTTCACACCGCTACAAGGCCGCTTACTGACTTTATCTACCGCCACGCAGACTTCGCCATCGTTTACGGCACCCACGTCAAAGCCTACCTCATATCCCGCGGCATGAAAGCGGAAAAGATCTTCATCGCCCAGA
>JAFSWV010000115.1 GCA_017444325.1 bacterium
CAGTTCAAAGAGATTTTTTATTGAACCAGGAACACGCGAAAACCGGCTTGATTGCTGGTGTTGGCAAAGGGTCTGTCACCGTTGCTGCAGTAAGCAGAGCGGCAGGTGATGCCGGTGTTATTATTCCAGGCCCCGCCACGTTGTCTACGGCTGCTTCCATTGCTTAAGCCTTTCGGATCGACTGCATTTCCACCGTACTCTCCAGACCAATCCAGGCACCACTCATACACGTTGCCGTGCATGTCGTACAATCCCCAGGCATTGGGAAGATAAGAGCCGACGGTGGTGTGCTGACTATATCCGCCTTTTCCATCGCTTTTGTCGTAACCGTAGCGGCCGACTTCATTCATGTTCGCATCTTCGTTTGTGCTGGTTAGATTCTTTCCGCTGTTCAAAGCTGTGGTCGTTCCCGCCCTGCAGGCGAACTCCCACTGCGCTTCCGTGGGAAGGTCAAAGCTTAAACCGGTTTTGGCGCGCAGAATGCCGAAGAAGGAGGTCCCGTCAACTTCGTTGTTAGCAGGCCAGCCAGCGCCTTTATCCGTTCCGCGGAGCATGTTGTATGAAACTCTTTCCACCGGCCTGGCATCTCCTTGATGCTCAGAAGGGGTCGAGCCAGTGACCAATTCATACTGTTTCTGGGTCACCTCGAAAACGCCGGCATAGAACGGCTTCGTCAACGTCACTTTGTGCTGAGTTTCATTGTCCTTTCTTCCCACTTCGCCTTGAGGGCTTCCCATAATATATGTTCCTGCGGGAATCAGACGCATGACCATTTTAGTGGTCTTGTAGTCGTCACTCCAGCCGCCAGATGGCACGTCACTGAGATAGCTTACAGGATAACTTGCGGCTCCTGTCCCGCCCGAAAGGTCTATGACCAGGTAATTACTTGCGCTGGAGATCGCCGTCGCTTCAACTTTGACTTTGAAATTGTTGACTTTGGTGGAATAAAAACTTTCATCCGGCGTCCAGACGACTTCGTGTGTTCCGGCGCTGCAGAAGGTCTCGTTAAGGTTGGCAACTGACAAATGAAGCTCTCCCCTGTCCTGAAGATCGAATACAGTCGTGCCGTCATCCGTAGAGCCGTAGAACTTAACATCATAGATCGTGTTCGCGGCCGGGGTCACAGTATAGGTTATCGCTACGTCTCTGGTGAACGGCAGCATTTGCTGGAAAGCGACTCCGCTTACAACGTCGGCTTTGGCGCCGATGGCAGAAACAGACACAAGCGCCAAAATTGCAATGAGAGCTTTAACGCGCTTGCGAAGGAAGAGCGCGCCGGCAATGACTAGCAAAGCCAAAATTGCCGGTTCGGGCAGGATCGTAACAGAGCGTGAAAGCGATTTAGTTTCATACGAGCTGACGACCGTTTCCGTTATGGTGTAGGTGTCGTTCTTCGGCAGATCGGAAGCGGTGTAATCCCAGGTCGCATATCCTTCCACAGCCGTTCCGCTGTTGTTGGAAAAGATCGCGGCAGTCTTGGTTGAATCCGACTGATCGACCGCGCCGATAGTTAAGGAAACGGGAGTCCCGTCCGCCAAAGCGCTGCTGTAATACAAAGAATCGGTCGGACGTAAAAGGAAAGAAGCTTGTGTAAGCTCGCTTCCGTCGAAGCTGCCGGCCTGAGACCAGGCTTCGTCACAGAGCGCCGTCACGCAAAGAAGCGCGACAATGCTAAATAGAATCGCTTTTTTCATTATTTCTCTCCTAAAGGTTATATGGTTTCAGGTTGTACCTCGAATTCGCCGTTTGCATTATGGAAATACAATGTGGTTTAATTAAATACAGCACAATATTTTATCAAAAAGTCAAAAAAAAGCAACGATTTAGAAAAATTTCATTGTTTATGCGGATTTTGAGGGGCGCTTGCGATGCTTGGCAAAGCCCACTTGCAAATTAAAAAGATAAGTGCTAACATTTTCGGCGAACAATCGAGGAAAAATTCTTCATGAACACTAAAATGAACTTCTGGTGGTGGTACGCTTTTACCGGGCTTTTTCAAGCCGGGACGTTTCCTCGTAGCTGAAAGCGTACACTGAGAAGTTGAAGCAAGAGGGCCCCGCTTGAAAAAGCGGGGCCCTCTTCTTTTTTCGCTTAACCTTAAACCTAAAATAAAATGAAACCAAGTTTTGATGAATTCGCAAAGATGGGAACCGGGAGTGAATATGTTCCGGTTTACCGGGAGTTCCTGGCCGACCTGGAGACGCCGGTCTCGGTGCTTCGCCGTTTCGCGGAAGAAAAGCACGTTTTCCTGCTTGAGTCCGTGGAAGGCGGCGAGCGCTTCGGGCGCTACTCCATTATAGGCGTCAATCCTTACGGGATCTTCACCGTCGAGGACGGGCAGGCTTACCTTTCTTCGCCTGGCAAACCGAAAGAAGCTCTGGGTGAAAAAGGCAAGGGCTTCTTCGCCTTGCGCGAACTTGTGAAAGAAGCCAAGGCTCTGACTTACCCCGGCCTTCCTCCCCTTTTCGGCGGCGCCGTCGGCAGCCTCGACTATGAAGTTGTCAGCGAATTCGAAAAGATCCCGCTGCGCGGGAAAAAGGAAGACAGACCGGAAGCGCTCTTCATGCTGACAAGGGAAATGATAATTTTCGACACCATGAAGCACACCGTCATGATCGTCGTCTCCGTCAGGAAAAGAGACTACAAAGACGCCGAGAGCGCCTACAGATACGCGGAAGAAAGGATAACCGCGATCAGGGAGCGCATGACGGCGCCGCTGCCCCCTTCCGAACTGGAGCCGGAAGTCACCAAGTCCGATGAGATCAAGCTAGAAAGCAACATGACGAAAGAGGATTACTGCGAGGCCGTTGAGAGAGCGAAAGAGCTGATCTCGGAGGGCGAAGTGATCCAGGTCGTGCCGGCCCAGAAATTCTCCGCTCCCGCCCCGAAGAACAGTTTCCAGATCTACCGCGCGCTGCGCCTCATCAATCCTTCGCCTTACCTTTTCTACATCAAGAACGGCGATCGCATCCTGATTGGCTCCTCCCCGGAAACGATGGTGAAGCTGGAGAACGGCACGGCGGCCATCCGCCCGATCGCCGGCACGAGGCCCAGAGGAGCTGATCAAAAGGAAGACACGCTTTTGGCGGACGAACTCTTAAAAGACGAAAAGGAGCGCGCCGAGCACTTAATGCTGGTGGACCTTGGCAGAAACGACCTCGGCCGCCTCGCCATGCCGGGCAGCGTGCAGGTGAAGAGCTTCATGCAAGTCGAGCGCTACTCCCACGTCATGCACCTCGTCTCCAACATCGAGGCGGAACTGAAGCCGGAATACGACGCCTTCGACCTGGTCGCCAGCTCCTTCCCGGCCGGCACGCTGTCTGGCGCGCCCAAGATCCGCGCGATGGAGATCATTTCCGAGCTCGAGCCGGAGAGAAGGGGCGCCTACGGCGGCGCTGTCGGCTACTTCAGCTCGACGGGCAACATGGACCTTGCCATCACTATAAGAACGCTGGAAATTAAAGGCGGAACGCTCTCCTTCGGAGTGGGCGCCGGCGTCGTGGCCGATTCCGTGCCGGAAAACGAATATAGAGAAACGCTGAACAAAGCCGGGGCGATCATGAAAGCCTTGCGCTTCGTAAGCCAGGGACTTTCGCTCTAAGGAGAAATTATGATCTTCATATTAGACAACTACGATTCCTTCACCTACAATCTGGCGCAGTATTTTCAAATGCTGGGCGAAACCGTGGTGGTGAAGCGCAACGACGAAGTGACGCCCGAAGAAGTCTTGAGTTCCGGTTTATCTGGCCTCGTGCTCTCCCCGGGCCCCGGGCGCCCGGAAGCCGCCGGCATCATGCCGAAACTCATCCCAATGATCAATGACCTTCCGACGCTGGGCGTCTGCTTAGGCCACCAGGCCATCGGCTACTGTATGGGCGGAGAAATAGTGCGGGCTGGTAAACTCATGCACGGGAAGCTTTCCCCTATCACGCACAACGGGCTCGACATCTTCCAGGGCATCCCGCAGCAGACGAAAGTCGTACGCTACCACTCGCTGGTCATAAAAAGGGAGACGCTGCCGGAATGTCTGGAAATAACGGCGGAATCCGACGACGGCGAGATCATGGGCATCCGCCACAAGACCAAACCTATTTTCGGCATCCAGTATCACCCGGAATCGATCCTGACGACGACTGGCAAGCGCCAGCTGAAAAACTTTTTGGAAATCATCAACAGGGAGAAATAAATCATGCTGAACAAAGAAATAAACAAGGCTCTGGCGAAAGAAAATTTCAGCGCCGAGGAAATGGAAGAGATCCTCTCTAAACTGGCTTCCAAAACGGAGAGCGCAGAGCAGATGGCGGCTTTCCTCATCGCTTTGCGCGCCAAAGGCGAAACGGTCGAAGAACTGACCGGCGCGGCGCGCTTTTTGAGGCGCAAAGGGCAGTTCATCGACACAGGCGCCGCGGAAGTAATGGACATCGTGGGCACGGGCGGCGACGAATCGTATTCCTTCAACATCAGCACGACCTCCTCTTTCGTGGCGGCCGGCGCCGGCGTCATCGTCGCCAAGCACGGCAACCGCTCCGTTTCCTCTAAGTGCGGCGCGGCGGACGTGCTCCAGGCCCTGGGCTTCAACCTTGAGACGCCCCCGGAAAACATGGAGGAAAGCATCCGCGAGAATAGAATAGGCTTCCTTTTCGCCCAGCGCATGCACCCGATCCTCGGCAACGTGGCGCCGCTTAGAAAAGCCCTGGGCGTCAGGACGATCTTCAACATGATAGGCCCGCTTACCAACCCGGCCGGCGCGACTACGCAGCTGACGGGCGTTTACAACGGCGCCATCACGGAGCTGGTAGCCGGAGCGCTGAAAGAGCTCGGCGTGAAACGCGCCATGGTCGTGCATAGTGAGGACGGCATGGACGAGATCAGCTGCAACGTTCCCACGCGCGTCTCCGAACTGAAAGACGGTCTCATCAGCACTTACGATCTCGAACCTTCCCTCTACCTCGAGAACTTCGAGGGCGGAGAGATCGGCGGCGGCACACCCACTGAAAACGCTAAGATCCTGCTCGACGTGCTGGAGGGCAAGGACCAGGGCGCAAACAGGGCCGTGACGCTCATCAATTCCGGCGCGGCCATCTACATCTACGGTCTGGCCAAAGATCTTCGTGAGGGCGTTAAGATGGCGGAAGAATCCATCGACAAGGGCCTGGCCAGACAAAAACTCGACGAACTCGTAGCCGCCAGCAAAAATGCGTGACATTCTCTTGGAAATAGCCGCAAGATCGGCTCAAGACCTCAAGGCGAAAAAGGCCGCGCTTCCCGAAGCGGAATTGATAAAAGCTATAGAGAAGCGGGAAAGACAGCCGCTTTCGCTCTACGCCGCTCTGAAAAGAGAGGGCGTCTCCGTCATCGCGGAAATAAAAAAGGCCTCGCCGAGCAAGGGAATGATCAAAGCCGATCTCGACCCCATTAGTTTCGCCAAAATTTACAGCGCCAACGGCGCGGCGGCTATCTCCGTCCTGACGGAAGAGAACTACTTCTTAGGCTCTATGGACATTCTGAAAACGGTCCGCAAAGTGGCTGACCTTCCCATTCTGAGAAAGGACTTCATCTTCAACCGCTACCAGGTCCTGGAGGCCGCGGCGGCCGGCGCCGACGCCATTCTGCTCATCGCTTCGCTTCTTAGCGACGACGCGCTCCTTAAAGAGCTCTTTAAGCTTACGCACGAACTGGGTATGGAAGCGCTTTGCGAAGCGCACACCAAAGAAGAAGCGCAGCGCTTATCCGATCTCGGCGCGAAAGTTATCGGCGTGAATTGCCGCGACCTCAGGACCTTCCAGGTCTTCCCGGAAAAGTCGGAAGCGGTCATAGAGACGCTGCCGAAAGAGATCGCGAAAGTGGCGGAGAGCGGTTTAAAAACGCCTGCCGACCTTAAACTATACCCTGCCGCCGACGCTTTTCTGATCGGCGAAACTTTCGTCAGGGCAAATGATCCCGGCGCAGCCTTGAGAGGTTTTGTCAATGGCCGCTAAATTTGTCAAGATCTGCGGACTCACCAACTATGCCGACGCGCGCTTCGCCTTCGAAGCGGGCGCCGATTACCTCGGTTTCATCCTGATCCCGGGCTCTTTGCGCGCCATAGAAAAGGAAGAGTTCGACAAAATAAATTTCGGCAAAAAGGTCGGCGTCTTTCTGAACGCGCCCCTCGACTACGTCCTCTCCTTCAAGCTCGACACGATCCAGCTGCACGGAACGGAGAGCGAAGAGTACGTTGACGAACTGCGCGCCAAAACGCATTGCGAGATCTGGAAAGCGCTGCCCATCGTGGATTCTGAGAGTTTGGCCTTCGCCAAAGAGCGCTACAAGGGCCTCACGATTTTGGCCGACGGCGAAAAGGGCGGGCGGCATTGCGATCGCGTTTTGGCGCGCGAACTAAGCGCTGCCAGACCTGCGATCCTGGCCGGACAATTGACGCCCGAAAACGTGGGAGAGGCCATCAAATTGGTCGATCCCATCGGCGTGGACGCCGCCAGCGGCGTGGAATCCGAAAACGATCCCAGAAAAAAAGACGAGCATAAAATATTAGCTTTCATAAACGAAGTAAGGAAACACTTATGAGCAAAACTCATTTCGGCCCCTACGGCGGACAATACGTGGCGGAAACGCTGATGCCCGCCTTGCATGAACTGGAACTTGCCTACAAAGAAGCGAAATCTGACCCCGCTTTCAAAGCTGAGATGGCGGAACTATTGCGCGATTACGTGGGACGCACTTCCCCTCTCTATTTCGCCAAGC
>JAFSWV010000116.1 GCA_017444325.1 bacterium
GGTGCCGCAGGCCGCTGCGCAAAGAAGCCTGTGCTTCTTGTCGCGGGAAACGAAAGGCTCGATGCCTTTCACGATGTTCCTGACGTCAGTGTAGCTGTAGAGACCGACCAATTTCCCGTCCTCGACGATCGGGAGCTTGCCGACTTTGTTGCGGCTCATGATGGCGTAGGCCTCGTCGATGGTGGTGGTCCTCGGCGCGGTGATAAGCTTCTTGGTCATCACTTCGCTAAGCTTCACGTTCGTTGACTCAAGATATCTCAAGTCCCTGGAGGTCAGAATGCCCGTCAGCTTACCCTGGGAGTTGGTGATGGGGAAACCGTGAAAACTGTAGCCTTTTTCCTTGGCGATCTTCAGAAGCTCGTCCACCGTCAGGTCTTCCTGGAAGATGACCGGCTCGTTGATGAGGCCGTTCAGGTAGTGCTTCACCTTCTGGACTTCCGCGGCCTGCAGAACGGGATTCAGGGCTCTGTGTATGACGCCGATGCCGCCGCTGCGCGCCATTTCTATGGCCATTTCAGATTCCGTCACCGTATCCATGGCGGCGGAGATGAAGGGAATGTTCAAATTGATGTTCCTCGTCAGCCTCGTCTGCAGGCTCGTCTGCGAAGGCAGAAAGTCCGCGTACTGGGTGATGAGCGTCACATCGTCGAAGGTCAGGGCGGTGAAGCCGGCTTCCTTCATGAATTCATCGACTTTTGGATTGATCATCTTTATGTCCTCTGATTTGTTTACTAATTTTTGGCAAGGGCTTTGGCCGCGATGTCGCGGCGGTAATGTGCGCCTTCGAAGGAGATCTGTTCAACGCCTTTGTAGGCAGCCTCGCAGGCGTCTTTAATGGTGTTGCCCAGGGACGTCACGCCCAGGACGCGCCCGCCGGAAGTCAGAAGGCGTTCGCCCTTTTTGACCGTTCCAGCCTGGAAGACCACCGTGTCGGGCAGAGCCGCGGCAAGGTCGACGCCCTTGATCTCCATGTGTTTCGTATATGAACCGGGGTAACCCTTGCTCGCCATGATGACGCAGACCGCGGGACGGGGATCCCACTTCAGCTGCACGTCGGCAAGCCTTCCCCTCTCGATGGAAAGGAAAACGTCCACCAGATTGTTCTTGAGCCTGGGCAGGACCGCCTGGGTCTCGGGGTCGCCGAAACGCACGTTGTATTCCAAAACGTTCACGCCCTTGCTGCCGATCATCAGTCCGGCGTAGATGACGCCGCGATAGTCCATCCCCTCTTCCTTTATGCCTTTCAAAGTCGGCAGGAGGATCTTCTCCATGACCTTCTTCTTAAGCTCGTCCGTAACGACGGGCGCCGGGGAATAGGCTCCCATGCCGCCGGTGTTGGGACCCTGGTCGTAATCGAAGACGCGCTTGTGGTCTTGGGCGCTCTCCAAAGGAACTATGGTCTTTCCGTCGGTGAAAGCCAGAATGGAGGCTTCTTCGCCATCCAGCAGTTCTTCAATGATTATCTCTCCTCCGGCCGCGCCGAAGACTTTATCCTCCAGCGTCGCTTTCACGGCTTCAAAAGCTTCCTCCTTGCTCTGGCAGACGAAAACGCCTTTGCCGGCCGCCAGGCCGTCAGCTTTGACGACGCATTTGCCGCCGTTTCTCTCTATATAGGACCTAGCGGCCGCGGGATCGGAGAAGACCTCGAAGTCAGCCGTCGGGATCCCGTACTTGTGCATAAACTTCTTGGCGAAGATCTTGGAGCCTTCCAGCCTGGCGCCCGCTTCATCCGGGCCTATGACCGCCAAGCCCTGGTTTCTCAAAACATTGGCGACTCCGGAGCACAAGGGCGCTTCCGGCCCGATCATAATAAGCTGTATATTGTTTTCCCTTGCGAATTTAGCCAGAGCCTTGCCATCCTGGGCATCGATACCGGTGTCTTCGCAGAAGCTCAAGAGCCCGGCGTTAGCCCCACTAGTCACGTAGATCTTCTCCGTCTGCGGAGCTAAACTCATTTTCCAGGCCAGGGCATGTTCCCGGCCGCCGCCGCCCAAAAGCAGGATCTTCATAAACGTCTCCAAATTATTAATTCTATTAATAGGATATTGTAGCAAAAGACGGCTTCTTTTGGCAAGAAGCCAAACCCAGCAAAAGGGCGCTTGATTTTAAAAAATGTTTTCAATATAATAATCCTCACGTTTTTTAAATCTGAAATCAGGCCCGCCTGATTCTAATCAACAACTACAGTTCAAAGGAGAAACATGAAGCGTTTCCTTACCTTAATTGCCTTACTGGCGATCGCCGGCACTGTCTTCGGCACCACCACCACCCTGCTTGATCAGGACTTCGAAGGTCTTGAATACGGCGACGCCCGCAATATGCGCGGCTTCGGCACTTACGTCTCCGCCAACGCCGAGCAGTTCTACTGCAACGTCACCAA
>JAFSWV010000117.1 GCA_017444325.1 bacterium
CGGTCGTTTTCTTTCTTTCGTCGGCGGACATGAGGTGGATGGCTTTCTTGCCGATGACGCCAGGGACGTCACCCTTGGCGGTGTGGATGATGACGCGGCGGCCGGGGATGATGTTCGTGTCGAAGCCGCCCAGAGGCTGGAACTTGATGACGCCGTCGCAGATACTTTGCACCTGGAAGCCGATCTCGTCGATATGGCCGGCCAGCATGACTTTCCTCTTGCCTTTCTCGTTAAGGACGGCGAAGCTGTTGCCGTGCGTGTCGCCGTAGACTTTATCCGCGACGGATCTCATTTCCGCGCGCCAAATGTTCCTGGCGCCGTCTTCATAGCCGGTGGGGCTGGGAGCGTTCAGAAGTTTCTCCAGATAGGTCATGCTTGATTTTTTCATTTTTTTACTTCTTCTAATTTGGGGTTATTTGAAAGATAAAGATCGTAAATGTCAGTTAAAGAACGGGAGATCACCCTGGTGTCGGCGCAGGTCGTGATGAAATTGGTGTCGCCGAAATAGCGGGGTACGATGTGCAGATGAAGATGCTCGGCGATGCCGGCCCCGGCGATCTTGCCCATATTGATGCCGATGTTGAGGCCGCCCGCGCCCACGCTCTTCTTGACGATGCCCTGCCACTTCTTCAGAAGCGCGAAGAACTCCTCATAAGTCTCCTCGTCGAGTTCGTCAAGCGTTTCTACGTGAGCGTAGGGGAGAATGAGCACATGCCCCGGGGTGTAGGGGTAGGTGTTCATCGTAACGAAACACCTCTTGCCTCTCTCCAGGAGCAGGTTGTCGCGGTCGGAAGTTAAGGGAGCCTTCACTTTGGCGCAAAAGACGCATTCTCCGTCCTTTTTCGGCCCGGAGATGTAGGCGCTTCGCCAGGGAGCCCAGACTTCGCCCACCTTTCTCATGGACTTTTCCAGCTCCGAATTAAGTTCTTTCTCAATATCCATATTAATTCTATATTTTAGCATAATTCGCTCATCGTACGATGTTGACAGGGATGATAAGATGGAAGTGATAGGTTTTTGCCTATAAAATTTTGGAGTGTGTGATATGTCAGAAACAGTATTGAACGTGAACGCGCCGCCAAAGGATCACGTTATGGTCCTGGACGGACAGGGCTGGGTAGGCCTTGTAGAAATGATGGGAAGCGAGACGACGGTCGTCAACGCCGCCCGAGTCTCCTTCGGGAAATTCGTCTCTGAGATCAAGGAACGCGACATCATTTTGATGAAGTATCTTCTTGAGAACCGCCACACGAGCCCCTTGGAGCACGTGGTCTTCTCCTTCATCGTCCACTGCCCGCTCTTCGTAAGAAGCCAGTGGCACCGCCACCGCACCTGGTCCTACAACGAGATCAGCCGCCGCTACACGGAGACCGACATCGAATTCTACGTGCCGCCCACCGTCAGGTCGCAGAGCGAGAACAACCGCCAGGCCTCCGAAGACACCATGTCTCCTGAAGCTCAGGCTGAAGCGAGGGAAATGATCAGTAAGGCCAACGAGCAGAGCCTCAAGGAATACGAAGCGCTTTTGGCCAAAGGCGTCTGCCGCGAGCAGGCCAGGGGCGTCCTTACCCAGAATGTCATGACGACTTTCTGGGCGACCGTCGATCTGCACAACCTGGCGCATTTCCTGGAGATCAGGGACCACGCCGGCGCGCAGTGGGAGATGGTCCAGTACGCCAGGGCCATAAAGCAACTTATAAAACCGAAATTACCGCACGTGGCGGAGATTCTCCACTGGTAATGAGAAACGCTCAGAAAATAAAAAAACCATCCCCAAGGGATGGAATTTGGTGGAGAATACCGGGTTCGAACCGGTGACCTCTTGCATGCCATGCAAGCGCTCTACCAACTGAGCTAATTCCCCACGGAAAACGACGACAATAATACTACAAAGAGGAGTAAAAGTCAAATGCCAATTTTCTATCCTATGAAGTTCTCGCCCGTTTACAGGGCCAAGACCTGGGGCGGCCGCTGCCTCACCCGTTTCTTCAATCGTCCGACGCCCGCCGTTTCTCCGGTAGGCGAGTCCGCTGAGATCATCGACGCTCCCGGCATGACCTCCTCGGTAGCCGAAGGACCGATGGCCGGCACGACGCTCACGGAACTCTGCAAGAATTATCCTCAGGAAATTTACGGCCGCCAGGCCAGCCAGTACCAGTACACCGGCTTCCCAGTCGTCTTCAAGTACATCAACGCCGAGGAAGCCCTCTCCATCCAGGTGCACCCCGACGACCGCTACGCCATGAAGTACGAGAACGCCAACGGCAAGTTCGAAGCCTGGTACATCGTGGACGCCAAGCCGAACGCCAGGATCTCAAGAAGCTTCAAGCCAGGCGTCACCGCCGAGAAAGCCAAGAAAGCCATCAGGGAAGGCCGCGCCGAGGAAGTCATCCACTCCTACCCCGTTGAGAAAGGCCAGTCCATCGTTGTTCCTCCCGGCACCATCCACGGCATCGGCAGGGGCTTGATCGTCGCCGAAGTCGCGCAGAACTCCGACATCACTTATCGTGCTTACGACTACAACCGCACTCCCGCCAAAGGCGAGAAGCGCCCCCTGCAGATCGAAAAAGTTCTGGACGTTCTGAAATTCCAGGACCAAAACGACTTCGTCAAGGAAGTGAAATTGAACAGCCTCTGCTCGAAGATATGCCTGAACGACTGCTTCTCCCTCTACAAGTACTCCTTCAGGGAACCCATCCACGACTACACTTACAACCAGTTCAGGCTGCTTTGCAACGTGGAAGGACACGGCACCATCATTTCCCCGGACAGCCTCTTCGAAGACATCGAGTTCCATCCCGGCGACACGATTTTGATCCCGGCTTGCCTATACGACTTCAGCCTCGTCCCCGCCACCCACTGCGTCATGCTGGAAGTCTTCGGCGGCAAATTCGACAAGAACGAGGACCGCAAGCAAGCGATGATCCCACACCCCCAGGGCCAGTTCTAAGATCAGCGAAAACGCTTAAAAAGAAAGGACCTGCTCATGCGAGCAGGTCCTTATTTATTATTGGCAGGCGTGCCAGGACTCGAACCTAGAATGGCGGAACCAGAATCCGAAGTGTTACCATTACACCACACGCCTAGATGTCAAAATTAGTGAGGATGATTTTATTATAAAGGGGGTTTAAAGTCAAGTGCCGTCTCATAGCCTTTATCCGTCCAAAATCAGTACAAAACAAATGCTTGGATTTATGGTATAATATTCCAATATAGAAGAATACGATGCAGGCTTCATCCTTTTTAGGGTGGATAATGCTTTCGTGAACCAACAATCAAACTTTACGGGATTTTTATGAAAAGATTTAGCTTTTTTACCGTAGTCATTGCATGCATAATGGTAATGAATTTTTTCACTCTTGCAGAGACGCTCTGGTCTGAAGATTTGAGTGCTTTGAATGAGGTTTGGACAGAGAAAGCGCAGAATCCATCCTGGTGGCCATATCAACATTATGATGCCAGACGTTCAACCGCAAGAGAAGATATGGTTGAGTACTATGCGGATATGGAACTTCCTTGCCCGACAAACAGAACGGTCGAAGCGTTTTATGGAAACACTTGGGGGACAGCCGAGCTTGTTTCTACCAATATTCAGCTGGTCGCTACCGACGACCCATTCAAGGAAGTTCCGGGCTACTGGCCGACCTTCTACGGCGCAGCAGCCTACCTTGACGGAAAATATATGATCGCCACTGGGCAGATGTGCAATTTCGCTCTGAGAAGCGCAGAAACAAAACTGACTTTTCCCGGCATGGATAACTACTGCAAATTTGTCAAGGATGGAACGAAGAACGGAGATTTGACGGATTACGGCTATTTTTGGCCGAGCAACACTTTCGAAGAAGGCTTTTCATTCAATCGCAGCGTTCAGTTTAACATATATGACGTTTCAAAAGATTCTTGGGATTCTTCTAAGTGGGATGGCAGCGGCCCTCCGACTTACATAGATATGCAATCAGATAAATGTGGCGCTCGTTGGATCCATGATGAATGGGTAGTGCAGGAAGCAGTTTCAGTTGACGGTGTCCGCAGCGGCAACGGCCAGGCTTTTCTGTACGATTTTGACGAATCAGGAACACCTTCTTTCTTTGTGCATGGCGGTTATCCTTCGTGGGACGGCACATTCAGTATTTACAATCCCAATAGGAAACCGATAACGGATCCCGAAAGCCCTTATGGCGCTTGGAGCGGATCTAGCGCAGCCAGTAATTTCTCAAGCGGGTATAAATGTCAGTATGGCGGCGGAGCTGTCTGCATAGATGGAATCGCCTATGTCATTGGAGGCGGTTTTTGGGGAAACGGCAGCTGTTGCATGCAAACTTACAACACCAAGTCTGATCAGTGGACAAGTTACGAAAATATTTATTCCGATAACTTAATTGATTTTGGTATTTCCAAATGGGGATCAAAGATCTACATTGTTGGAGATAGCAGGGTATCTTCCAAGATTCGAATAATGGAGACAGCAACCAATGTTTTCAAACTGGTTGATAGTGATTTGGAACTCCAGATACCGGTTCGCGATGTTTCTGTTGCCTGTTACAAGGATGTTATATACGCCATGGGCGGGCGCACAAAGGATGAAAGCAACGCTCTTATTCCCTTGGATACTGTTCAGATCGTCGATATGAATAGAAGGACTTCGCTTGTTCACGACACAAAACTGCCAGTAGCCTCTTATTACGCTTCCTGTGATGTTACCGAGTATGGCAAGCTGCTTTTCGGCGGTTCTATGCTGGCAAGAGATCAGCAAACCGGCAAAGACGTTGCTTGCAGTCGATTCTGGGCTAGTTATCTCCCGAATGAAGGTCTTGATGATATTACGATAAACGCAGTGACTTCGGAAGGAGGAACACTTTCTGTTTCTCCCGCACAGGAGCAATACGCCTACGGCGACGTTATAACCATTACAGCAACGCCTGACAGCGGCTACGAGCTGAAGAGGGCATATTGCGATGACTTTGAGACGACGAATCTTGTCAGCTCTTATACTGTGACGCACTCTACGACTATCAGGGCGGAATTTACCAAGCGTGTGGATCCAGGCGTTTTGTTCTATGAAGACTTCGAGGATTATGCGGTTGGAACAGAGGTGGTCGGAACAGTGGATGGCTGGAATTTCTACAGCACCTATGAGGGCAACACCACAGTGGTTGATGATGCTCCCGGTATTGATGGCAAAGCTATGCTTCTCTCACGATCCTCAGGAGGGAGCGATGAATACGTCATGGTTTTTACTCCTAGTTTTAACTTGGATATTGAGAATCCCGCGGTCGGTTTGGTCAGAATAAGCACCAGAGTCGTTATTTCCAGCGATCAAGACCTTTTCGCCCTTTATTACAAAA
>JAFSWV010000118.1 GCA_017444325.1 bacterium
AAGCGCGCCATTTTGCGCGCTTGTTTTTTGTCTGCTTTTGGGGCTAACATTTTATGCAGAAATATGATAAACTTTTCAACAGTTAAGTTTTAACCGACACGCGGGGATAACATGCGCATTAAAAATCTTTTTTTGATGGCCATGATTTTCTTTATGGCTGGAGCGACATTAGCCGACACTATTGTCACACAGGAAGT
This sequence comes from bacterium, assembly GCA_017444325.1. Lineage (GTDB taxonomy): Bacteria > Auribacterota > UBA3054 > UBA3054 > UBA3054 > UBA3054. The sequence goes on from JAFSWV010000118.1 coordinate 198, forward strand.
CGCTACTGTCTCAAACTATGTTAAGGGAAAAACCACGCTTAAGCTGAGCGGAACATTGAGCGAGGCAGCCTTAAAAGCACTTGCCGAAGAGAAAAGCAGCGTCTCAATCTGCAACAATCTCGGCAGTTACCTTACTGTTCCAACACTGTTTCCGGAAAGTAAGAAAGGCTACGGGACAAAGGCTGGTGGTCAGAAGATCTCCATCAAATCGAAAAAAGGAAAATTCAGTTGGACCGAAAAGGATGTTACTGCAAATTTCGCTTTTGTTGTAGGGACCGAAACCGTTAAGCCCGACAAAGCCACTTTGAAATCCTCCGGAACGATAGACACGAAAGATATCGATAATTTCAAGACACAAAAGGCAACGGTCTTGGACTTGCTGGCCTATGAAAAAAGCTCTGGAAGCGTTGCCGCCTACACTTTCATTCCCGAGCCGAAAGGCAATAATTTTACGCACGCGAATAAAGGTGCAGATCTGCAAGTCAAGTTTTCCGCCAATTCCAAGGGCAAGGCGACGGCGACATTCAAACTTCTCCCCAACGCAGCTTCTCCTGCGTTCACCGGAGAATCCCCTGTAAATCCTCCTCCGGCAGTAACAAACAGATTGTACATGGTCGTAGATCTTTCTGGTGGGACCAACGCAGCTAGCTTTGCGATAAGCTATCTCGATGATGTTCCGGAAGGCGGCTGGACGGAAGAATACAAGACCACAAAGATGGTGTTGAGCAAGATTGAGGCTGGCAAATTCACCATGGGCAGCCCCGCAGACGAACTGGGAAGATACGATGATGAAGTTCAGCACGAAGTGACTTTGACCAAGCCTTTCTTCGCGGGCGTGTTTGAAGTTACGCAGAAACAATATGAACTGATAATGGGAAACAATCCGGCGTATTATCTGGGAGATGCACGTCCTGTGGAATGCGTTTCATACGATATGATCCGCGGAAGCGACAAGGGTTCCGGCTGGCCCGCAAACAGCGATGTTGACGAGACCTCTTTCCTGGGCGTTCTGCGCGCCAAGACCAATCAGGCTTTCGATCTGCCCACGGAAGCGCAGTGGGAGTTTGCCTGCAGAGCAGGCACGACCACAGCGCTTAACAGCGGCAAGAATTTGAGTGGTACGATTAGCTGTGCGAACTTGGCTGAGGTCGGCCGCTGTTATGGCAATATGAATGACGAAAAGGGCGGATATAATGAGCACACTACCGTTGGTTCGTATCTTCCCAACGCCTGGGGTCTCTATGATATGCACGGAAACGTGTTGGAGTGGTGCTTGGACTGGTATCAATATAGTCTGGGCAGCGATCCGGCCACCGACCCGAAGGGCGATACTGAAGGTATTTACCGTGTGCTTCGGAGCGGGGGCTGGAACTTCAACGCCAGCGATTGCCGCTCCGCTGACCGTGGCGACGTCACTCCCGGCGACGTCTACAACTTTGGCGGGTTTCGTGTTTTCCTAGTTCAATAAAATCTGCGCGATTATTCGTACATGTGCTCTACGGTGTTGGCGTAGTATTCGACGATCTCGGGTTTCACTACGTTTATCGTGTCGCCTTTCCTTTTCAGGATGCTGCGCAGTCTCCAGGGCATGGCGAGGTGCGGCTTGGCCAGTTTCCAGATGTAGCCCGGGTTGGCGTTCTGGTCGACGCCGGGGATCATCTTGTAGCCGTTCTTGTAGGCGATGTTCTTTTCCTTTTCCATACGCTCGTAGAGCTCGGTGAGCGTCAGCGACGTGTCTTTGCCGAAGGCGTGGCAGACTAAGGAGACGGGAGTAAGAACGGTCTCTTTCAGCATGGCTTTCCTCACACGCTCGCCGAGTTCGTCGAGGTGGCGGAGGTCTTCTAAGGTCACGTAGATCGGTTCGCCGAAGGAGAAGAGCACTTTGCCCCTGGCCTGGAGAAGGGCGTGGAGCCTGAAGGAGCTGATGTCTTTGGCGCGATAGCGCTTCGACATGCCTTCCTTTTCCTTGATCTTCTGAAGCTGCGGGAAGACTTCGTCCTCGGTCACGCGCTCGTAGGTGATGCCCATGGGCAGGATAGCCATCTGGCCGTCCTCGTTGATGGCTCTTTTGGCCATGCCGAAGATGCCGTGGGCCAGCTTTCCGACTTTGCCGTTGTAGGAGCGCCCGGCCTCGGGGTATATGAGGACCGTTTCGGATTTTTTGAAGATCTCTTCGGTCAGATAATCGTAGAAAGTCTTAAGGTAGATGATGTTCTCTTTTTTCCTGAGATTCTCTTCCTTTATGCGCTCGCGGTCTAAGCAGATGCCTTTGACTTTCGGCAGCATCTTCTTGAAGTAGCCGTGGAAAAGGTTCTTCCCCGCGACGGTGCAGGGGTAGTAGCCGATGGCTTCCAATAGGACGCAGTCGATTAAGAGATAATCGAGGTGGCTCTTGTGAGTAGCGCTGATGATGACGGGGACGCTTCTCGGGATAGTCTTGAAATTCTCTATGCCGCGCAGCATGATGTGCCTGATGCCGGTCTTGGCAATGGCAAGGATGACCCGCCTGATGAAATAAGAGTACTTCTTATCGTAATGGTGGCGGATCTCGTCCCTGAATTTAGCCTCTAGCTCTTCTCTGGAAAGATTTGATGTATCCACTTTTTAATTATTTATGTTGATTATTCTATATTCTACCAAAATGCCCCTCATGATTGTAGGGGAAGAAACTTCATTCAGGTGAAAGTTGGAGCGATTTAAGGTATAATATAAATATAAGTTATGTCTTTTGTACATTTACATACCAGATCGGAATTTTCGCTTTTGGGCAGCGCCTTGCGTATCAAGGATATGATAAAGGCCGCCTCTGAATCTAAAATGCCGGCTTTGGCGCTGACTGATCACATGAACATGTCGGGCGCCGTCAGGTTCTATGATGCCTGCATGGAAAACGGCATTCTGCCGATCCTCGGCATCGAGGCGGAAATAGAGCCTTTTTGCGAAAAAGCATCCGGGAGCGATGAACTGAATGAACCTGAGAGGAAAAGTTTCACCTCCGTCATCCTGGCCAAGAACAATTCAGGCTACGCTGCGCTTTGCGCCATTCTGAGCGACGCTTATGAGAAGTCGGGAGAAGGCGGCAAACCGGTCATAAGCAAAACGCAGCTTAAAGACCTTGGCGGTGATCTTATTTTCCTGACAGGCGGAAAAGACGGGGAAGTTTACAGCTTGCTCTCAAAGAACTCCGTTTTGGAAGCGACGGAAGTGCTGGGTGAATATGTGAAGCTCTTCGGAAAGGGCAACGTTTACCTTGAGCTGCAGTACCACGGGCAGGAAGAAGAGATAGCTATCCTGAAGAGTCAAACCGATCTCGCTAAGACTTTGGGCATTCCTGTCGTCGCGACGAACGAATGCAAGTATTTGAGAAAGGAAGACGCCGGGATCCTGGGGCTCCTAGAAGCGATAGATCAGGGCAAGACGGTCGACGATCCCAGGGAACTTACGCCCCAAAACAACCAGTATTATTTCCGCTCCCCGGAGGAAATGCGCCGGATCTTCCAGAATCACCCGGAAGCCTGCGACAACGCGCTCGCCATAGCTGACGTCTGCCATGTGGAGCTCAATCCCGAAAGAAGAACGGAACTGCCGAAATTTCCTTTGGAAAGCGGAGAGTCGTCCGACGAAGTCCTTGAAAAGCAGGCGCACGCCGGCCTTGTGAAACGCTATCCTTTCATTTTGGACGGCAGCGATGAGGAAAGGACCGCCAAAGTAAAAGGCCGGTTCGAATATGAACTTGACATCATCAAGAGACTGGGCTTCTCGGATTATTTCCTGATCGTTTCCGACTACGTGCGCTTTGCCAAATCGAATGGCATTCCTGTCGGGCCTGGCAGAGGCTCGGCGGTCGGCAGCGTTGTTTCCTACACTTTAGGGATCACGGAGATCGATCCTTTGGAATACGACCTCTACTTTGAGCGCTTTTTGAATCCCAGCCGGCGCAAGATGCCGGATATCGACATGGACTTCTGCGAAAGGAGAAGGGGAGAAGTCATCGACTACATCAGGTCCCGCTTCGGGGCCGACCGCGTGGCCCAGGTCGCGACGTTTTCCACGCTTCGTGCCAGGGCGGCCCTGCAGGACTGTGCGCGCGTTCTGAAGACGCCTGCCGGTACGGTCGAGAAGCTCGGCGTCGTTCTGGACCGCTTCGCCAAGGACAGCGGCTTGAAGTTCGGGCTAATCAGGGAAGCGAGGATGAAGTGCGAGGAAGTGAAGCGCATGCTGAGGGAGGGCGACAGCGGACTTTTGACTTTGCTGTACGCGGCCGAGAAGATCGAGGATCTTCCCAGGAACGTTTCCCTGCACGCCGCCGCGGTCGTGATCGCTCCGGAGCCTTTGAAGAAGAGGATCCCGCTTTTCGGAGGCATTGGCGACACCAGGACGCAGTGCGACATGTACGCCGTGGAGCGCATGGGTCTTCTGAAGATGGACGTGCTGGGCCTAAGGACGCTGACTATAATGGAGGACATGAGAGTTCTCTGCGAAGAGTCGGGGGAAAAGATCGTCTGGAGCGACATTCCGCTTGACGACGCGCCTGCTTTGGAACTGATAGGACGGGGAGATACGATCGGCATTTTCCAGCTTGAGAGCGAAGGCATGAAGCGCGTTTTGAGAAGGCTGAAGCCCAGGTCTTTCAAGGATATTATCGCGGTCCTGGCGCTCTACCGCCCGGGCCCCATGCAGTACATCGATTCCTTCATTGCGCGCCACAACGGGGAGGAGGAAGTTGCCTACACGCATCCGAAACTGGCGAAAGTTTTAAAAGAGACTTACGGCATCATGCTCTACCAGGAGCAGGTCATGCAGGCGCTGCATTTGATCCTGGGCTACACGATGAGCAACGCCGACATTTTCAGGCAGATCATGTCGAAGAAGAAGGTCGCCCAGATGGAGAAGGAGCGGGAGAAATTCATGCAGGCGGCCAGGATCAAGAAGATAGACGAAGCGGTGGCGGAGAGACTCTACGGCGACATCGCCAGTTTCGCTGGCTACGGCTTCAACAAATCGCACGCCGCCGCTTACGCTCTCATTGCCTACAGGATGGCTTACATGAAAGCCCATTATCCTGCGCACTTCTGCGCCGCGCTTCTGAACGCGCACTTGGGAGACCATGAGTTCACCGCAAGGACCATAAGGGAGATGGGCTCCATGGGCTTTAAATTCGCGCCTCCCGACGTCAATGTTTCCTCCGTTTACAACAGCGCCGTGAAAAACGAAGCGGGCGAATGGACGATGTCCATAGGTCTTGTCGGCGTAAGGAACGTCGGCGAAAAGCTGGCGGAGGCTATAGTAAAGGAAAGGGAGCAGGGAAAGTACACTTCGCTTGACAATTTCTGCCTGCGCATAGAAAGGCGCCTGCTGCAGCCTGCGGCCGTTGAGAACATGATCAAAGCCGGCTGCTTCGATTTCACCAACATGTCCCGCTCCGAACTGACGCTTCTGGCGAACGATCTCCTTTCCAACTGGGAATCCAAGAACGAAAGCTCGCTGCAGCGATCCTTCTTCTCGGTCAAGCCGGAGAAGAGCAGGGAAGCCGAATGGACTTCCGAAGAGAAACTACGCTATGAGAAGGAAGTTCTGGGCGTTTACGTTTCCGACCATCCCTTGAACGCCTGGGGCGGTCTTTTCCGGGGAAAAGTCACGCTAAGTTCCGACCAGCTGAAGGAAACGGCCGAGAAGGAACCTGGGAAGATCGTCGTTATGGGCGGCATCGTAAACGGCGTAAGAAAGCGTTTCAACCGCAAAGGCGGGATCTACCTTGTCCTTGGCATGGAGGATCTCGGCGGTCAGTTTGAAGTCATGGTCTGGGACACCCTGGCGGAGGAGATGCTGAAGAAAGCGAAAGCGAACGAAGTCTGGTTCCTCAAGGGATGCGTAAAAGCCGCGAGGGACTTGAGGCCGCCCTCTGTCTGGGCCTCGGCGTTCAAGCGTTTCGCGCCCGACGGAACTTTATTGGATCAAAGCAATGCCTGAAACAAAGAAATACAAGTGCGCTCTTTGCAAAAAAGAGTACGTGAGGTCTTCTGTCAAAGCGGAAGATTATTTTCCTTTCTGTTCCGAACGCTGCCGTCTTATGGATCTGGGCAGCTGGCTGAAAGAAGAGTACGTTACCAGCCGCCCTCTGAAAGAAGAGGAGCTAACAGAGCTGGCGAACGCGGAGAGTGAAGAGAAAGGGGAATGAGCGCGCTGTTTGAACTTAATTCGCCATACGCCCCCATGGGCGACCAGGTGAAGGCTATAACAGACCTATCTGAAGGAGTAGAGCGCGGGCTTAGGTCGCAGACGCTTTTGGGCGTCACCGGTTCCGGCAAGACTTTCACCATGGCGAACATTATAGCGAGAGCCGGGAGGCCGACGCTTATTCTGGCGCCCAACAAAACGCTGGCGGCGCAGCTGTACGGCGAGATGATGCGGCTTTTCCCCAAGAACGCCATGGAGTATTTCGTTTCGTACTACGACTATTTCCAGCCGGAAGCTTACATTCCCGTTTCGGACACTTACATCGAGAAAAGCTGCGACCGCAACGATCTCCTTGACAGGCTCAGGCTTTCCGCGACGCGCTCGCTTCTGACTAGGAGGGACGTCATCGTCGTCGCTTCCGTCTCCTGCATCTACGGCCTTTCCAAGCCGGAGACCTACCTTGAGATGAGGTCGAGCATCGCCGTGGGCGACGTTATCGACCAGCACGCTTTCCTGAAGTCGCTCGTCGCCATGCAGTACCAGCGCAACGACGCCGATTTTCACCGCGGCACTTTCAGGGTGAAAGGCGACACAATCGACATCTTCCCGGCTTATGAGGACAAGGAATACCTCTCCATCTCGCTCTTCGGCGAGGAAGTGGAAAGCTTAAGGCTTTGCGACGAGCTGACGCGCCAGACGCTGAGGCACACTGACTCCTTTACGATCTATCCCGCCTCCCATTACGCCACCAGCGCCGAGATCATGCGCCTTTCCATTATGGAGATCAAGGAAGATCTTCAGAAAAGGCTTGAGGAGTTTAAGAGGGAAGGGAAATTGCTGGAGGCCCAGCGCCTCGAGCAGCGCGTCACGCACGACGTCGAGATGATGGAGGAGATGGGCTTCTGCTCAGGGATCGAGAACTACTCCCGCTACCTTGACCGCCGCAAAGAAGGCGAGATGCCCTACACGCTGCTCGACTACTTCCCGAAGGACTGGCTGATGCTGATAGACGAAAGCCACATAAGCATCCCGCAGCTGGGCGGGATGTCCAGGGGAGACGCAGCGAGAAAGGAGACGCTGGTGCGCTACGGATTTAGGCTTCCGGCCGCCAAGGACAACAGGCCTTTGCGTTTTGAGGAGATAAAGCAGAAGCTGAATCAGGTCATATACGTTTCCGCCACGCCAGGCGAATACGAACTTGAGCTTTCCAAAAAGGAAGCGGAAGAGAAAAAAGTTTCTTTCCGCGTTCCCGTGGAGCAGGTCATCCGCCCAACCGGCTTGCTTGATCCTCTGCTCGAAGTCAGGCCTTCCAAGACGCAGGTCACGGACGTCATAGACGAGATCAGAAAACGTGTGGAAGCGGGCGAGCGCACGCTTATCACCGTGTTGACGAAACGCATGGCGGAGGAACTGACCGATTACCTGATAGGGGAAGACATCAAGGTCACGTATCTCCATTCCGACATCGACACGATGGAACGAACGGAAGTGATCAACAGCCTTAGGAAAGGCGAGGTGGACGTTTTGGTCGGCATCAACCTTTTGCGGGAGGGTCTCGACCTTCCGGAAGTGACGCTCGTCGCCATTTTCGACGCTGACCAGGAGGGCTTTTTGCGTTCCACGCGCTCCCTTATCCAGACCATAGGCCGCGCCGCCAGGAACATCAAGGGCAGCGTCATCCTGTACGCCGACACTATGACCGACGCCCTGAAAGCCGCGATAGACGAGACCGAGCGCCGCCGGGCGATCCAGGAGGATTACAACGCGAAAAACG
>JAFSWV010000119.1 GCA_017444325.1 bacterium
CTTCATCGCCCAGAACACCGCCGACAACGAACTCTACGCGAAAATTCCGGCAGAGGAAGAAAAGAACTCTTTCCGCGAAAAATATGGTCTGGCCGAAAATGAGCCCGCCCTTCTTTACGTAGGGAGATTCAGTGCGGAAAAGGGCCCCAAGGAACTTCTGAAAGCTCTGAAACTGGTTAAAGATCCTCCCAAGCTCATCATGATCGGCAAAGGTCCTGAAAAGGAATGGTGCGAGAATTTCGCCAAAGAAAACAACCTTCCTGTTATCTTTGCCGGTTTCGTTGCCAATGAGGAACTTTATCACTATTACAACGCCATCCCGATAGTCGTAATTCCTTCCGTGGATATGCCGGAGCTTAAGGAAGCCTGGAGCTTGACCGTCAACGAATGCATGAACCAGGGTTGCGTGGTGATCGCCACCGATTCCGTGGGTGCCGCGGCCGGAGGCCTGGTGGAGGACGGCAAGACCGGCTTCATCGTCCCGGAGAGAGATCCCGAAAAACTCGCCCAAGCCATCAAGAAGCTCATAGAAGACAAAGAGCTCAGGGAAACACTTTCCCAGAACGCCAAAAATAAGATCGCTTCCTGGGATTACGACAAGATGGCGGAAGGCTTCAGGGAAGCCGTAGCTTTGATGGAGGAGAAGCTCAGACGATGAAAATAAAAAGAGCCAACCTCTTCGGCGCCGAACTCACCGTCACGACTTACGCCGAGCTCCTTCAGATCACGGACGAAATGATAGCCAGTAAGCCCACGGAACATTACCGCTACAACTTCTGCAACGTCCATGTGGTCATGATGACGCTGGAAAATGAGAAATTGAAAAAGGCTGTGAACCACCCCAAGGCCCTCTCCGTCACCGACGGCATGCCCTTGGTCTGGGCCATCAGAAAGCTCGGCAATATCCCCATGGAGGACCGGGTTTACGGCCCCACCTTCTTTGAAAAAGCTCTCAATCATCGCCCAGGCGAAATAAAACATTTCTTCTACGGCAGCACGCAGGAGACCGTGGACGCTCTCTTGGAGAAAGCCAAGAAAGAGATCCCTGATCTCAAAGTCGTCGGTACTTATATTCCGCCTTTCCGTCCTCTTACTGAGGAAGAGAAGACAGAATTGATAAATCAGATCAACAATTCCCAGGCCGACATCGTCTGGGTCTGCCTGGGCGCTCCCAAGCAGGAAATCTTCATAGACGAGATCGCCTCCAAACTGAACGTCCCCATCATGGCGGCCGTGGGAGCGGCCTTCGCATTCTACGCCGGCAAGACCTCCCAGGCCCCCCATTTCCTCCAGAAGATCGGCATGGAGTGGTTCTACCGCCTTTTGATGGAGCCGAGAAGACTTTTCGTCCGCTACTTCAAGTACAATCCCTGGTATCTTTGGAAATTCGCCGCGGCGCGTCTCTCCAAGCATACCCTTCCTCAAAGCGAAACCGAACTTTAATCTGCGAACGAAGCACATATTCCTTGCTCACGGACTACGCGTGCATGGCCTTTGTTAGCGTCCTCCGTGAGTTCGCTTAGGGATATGTGCTTTGTTCGCTAATATCATAACCAAGAAATTGCTGTTTTTGATAAAATAAAGTGAATGTACCACTTTGCGGAGATAGAATTATGAAAAAAGCAATTGTACTTACCATCGCTGCGCTTTTCTGCGTTTCGGCTTTCGCCGGCGGTTGGTGTTATGGAATTCATTTTGACGGGAGTCAGATCACGGATGAACCGATCTTGTTGAGGCCGGACGATCCCATTACCTACAGCAGCTCCTTGGCGGAAGGTCAACCGAAGTCTCTTGTTATTACCGTGGAGGACCAGGAAAATCCGGAAATATGGGCCCAACTTTACGCTTCTTCCTTTTCTTGGGGAGGCGCTTTTTGCTGGGATTATACTGATGAAAAATACAAGGATTTTCCCACCGATGACATATATGTGCTCAAAGAAAGGATAGAGACGGAGTCTGAAACAAAGGAATATAGTCGTATGATTACGATATTGCCGGAGCCAGTGGGCCTGTTCGCAATTGCTGTAATCGGCGCGATTTTCTTGCGCAAGCGTATTAAAGGCCTGATTGCTGCTTTGACGATCGCTGCGTTAGGTTTTTTCAGTGCCGAGGCCGAAGGAGCGGTCGAACAGGTCAATTGTCGGCAGAACTGGCCTTTTGATCGAAGCGTGGTTATTCACTATTATCTTACCTCCGATAAAGCTAACCCGACATTCAATGTCAGGATTTATGGCAGCTTTGATTTTGACGGATTTTCTGGAGGTCATCTTTTTGATTTGTCGGAAAAGGGAACCTTAAGCAAAGAAGGAGCGGACGGGACTGTTGTCGGAGTAGGATGGCATGAAACTTTGTGGACGCCGGATGAAAGTTTCTATGATACGGTCACCGATGATTTGGCCATCAAAATTGAAGCTAGCGAGCAGGCGCTCCCTCCCAGCGGCGATTACATTGTGATCGATCTTTCAGGAGGACCAGAAGCGGCTAGTTTCCCAGTCACAAGTCTCGACAAAGAACCGGAAGGCGGTTGGACGCTGGAGCACAAGAAAACTAAACTAGTTTTGAAAAAGATAGAGCCTATGGGCTCTATGATTGGCAGCCGCGATGGGGAACTGGGCAAAAAAGACGACGAAGTCAGGCATCAAGTAGTGTTGACCTCAGTTATCTACGCCGGTATTTTCGAAGTCACCCAGAAACAGTACGAACTGGTCACAGGCACTAATCCTTCTCTGTTCAAAGGTGTCACCCGCCCGGTGGAGAGAGTATCTTACAATATGCTTCGCGGCGCTGAAAAAGGCGCCAACTGGCCCGCCAACAATAGAGTTGACGAAGATTCTTTCTTCGGAATTCTCCGCGCAAAAACCGGTTTGATCTTTGACCTTCCCACCGAAGCGCAGTGGGAGTTCGCCTGCAGGGGTATGACAGATTCGGCCTTGAACAGCGGCTATAATCTTACCAGCACGACTAAGGATCTTGATTTGGACGAATTGGCTCGCTATTGGTACGACGGCGGCGGCAATCCCGAAGAAGGGACGATAAATCAAGCGCATAACTTTGTGGGCACATACAAACCCAATTACTATGGCCTTTACGATATGCACGGAAACGTCTGGGAATGGTGCCTCGACTGGTACCAGGCGAATTTGGGATCAGCAGAAGAAGTTACTGATCCCAAAGGCCCGAGAACGGGAACTTACCGTGCGCTCCGAGGCGGAGGCTGCTACAGCCCCGCTGCCGACTGCCGCTCGGCTACCCGCGAATACAGCAAGCCCAACTTCGGCGACTACAGCGGCTACGGCTTCCGAGTCTTCCTGGCTCAGTAAAAAACATTTTTTCGCATCGAAAGAGCGCCGAAACGGCGCTCTTTTTTTGTTATAATGAATGTCGGTTATGTAATGATAATGAGGGGCAGATGAAAAGGATCTTATTTTATATGACGCTGGTTTTTGGCGCGCTGGGTGCGTTCGGCGAAGCTGCGTATTTTAATTTTGAGGCTGTTGATACCGGCGCTTTGAATGGGAAGGACGGCTGGAGCGCCACTGAGAGCGTTCTGGTCAGCGAGACGCAGGTCGTCGATACTACGAACAGCATAAACGTGGCGGCTTGGTTCAAATATGGCAAGCGCTCGGTTGAGATGACGGGGGAGTCGTCTGCTTCTCGTACGGTGGCTTTTGATGCTGATAAGGAGCAGAGGATCGTTTTTGATTTTTACGCGACTTTGCCTGAGGATCTGTCGGAGAAAAGCGCGGTGGTGAGTTTGGGGGACACGCCTTTGCTGCGTTTGAGGCAGGTCGGAGCCAATGCGATCGTTTTGGAAGCTTACGGTTCGTATTTTGGCGACGCTCCCGCCTGGCGGGAAGTGCCGGGCGTACAGTTGTTATTTCACAGGAAGTGGCAGCATATTGAACTGCTTTTAACTCATGATCGGCTTCTGAAAATTAAGACCCCTTATAAGGATGCGGAGCTGGCGGGATTCGCGCTGGCTTCTGATTTGGGATCCGGAGATCTTGAGTTTAAAGTTGAAAACAGTCTCGAGAGATTTTATCTCGACAATGTGAAGTTCAGGGAAGAGAGTTATAAGCACAGCGTCATTTTGGAAGACAACGAAGAAGGCGAAGGAGCTTCTTTCAATGTTGACGGCGGCGCGGCCGCGGAAGGCCTGGAAGTGACTTTCAGGACCAGGTCGCTTGGCGGAGCTCAGGGCGCGGTGAATGTCGGCCCCTTTACGCTGGAAATAAAGGAAGGCGGAGGATTTTATAAAGGGGACGAGCGTCTGGCAGACGTTATGGGCTTCGGTGAAGAGAATGTTTTCTCTTTCGGTTTTTTGAAGAACGGGAGATTGGTGAAGTTCGGCTGCAACGGCGAGGATAAGAATTTTACGGATGTTTACGTTTCGGAGGGCGGGCTTGGCGCTTTGACTTTCGAGTTCGCCAAGACTTCCCAAGACACGAATTCTGTCTTTGCGGTAAAGGGTTTCTTCGCCCAGGACAGTCTGCCTATCGTTTACAGCGTGGTGCCTTGCCTGGACATTCTGATGACGGCTTATACGGGAGCCGGCAACAACACTCCTCCAGCTAATTACACCAACATTTATTATCCCCAGGTCAAGGAATTCTATTACCGCAATTCCAACGCGCAGCTTTTGCTTCTGTACGATCCGGTTTACAGGAACATCATTCCGCCGGCGGAAAGTTTCTTCCGCATGAACACCAATGAATTCGGCGAGTCGGAACTGGGCGGCAGGATCATGGCCAGGGATCTCAGGAAGACCTTGGGGATCTGGGATGAAGAGTACGACATGTTCGTCTTCACCTACGGCAACGGCTGGAGCCACTGCGGCGGCAACTGGGGCGGCGGATCCGCTTATTACACCGGAATGGGGGAAATTATGTGCGCCCAGGTCGGCAACTGGGGCGGCGACGGCACGACATTTGTGACGGTGCACGAAATGATGCACTCCGTTGACCAGATGTACCACAATTCCGGGCACAGGGAATACGCCAGCAGCCATCCGGACGGCTCCATTTACGGCTGGGCCACGGGCGGCGAGGACCTGTCCTGGTGCGGCAACGCCATGCGGCCCTTTACTAATTACTTCGGCATGAAGATTCCTTGGGACGGGCGATATGTTTACCGAGACAGCGATTACGACGGATTAGGGGATGACGATTTCTTATTGCCTGGCGACGAAGTCAGGATGAATTCCGATCCTGCGGAAAGCGATACCGACGGAGACGGTCTGAGCGATCTCAAGGAATACACTGCCGGGCTGTATTTCCCCAGCGACGCCAACAACACCGATACGGACGGAGACGGGCTTGTTGACGGAGAGGATCCTTATCCGATCGTTGGCTACAACAAAAAGATCCCGCGGCTTTTGAAGGAGCCTGAATTCGACGGCGTCATCGAGGAAGGGGAATGGAATTATTGGGGCCAGGGAACGCTGTGCAATAAAGACGTGACGAACTTCAACGTGACGGCTTATGCCGGCTGGCGCGAGGATGGATTGTATCTGGCTTTCAAAACGGATAAGCTTTGCGGCATTACCATTGAGCTGGACGGCTCCGGGTGGAGCGGGCCTTGGTTCGGAGGCGACACTTTCCGTTTCAAGCTCTTCAATCAGTACGGCAACAGACTGATGAGCACCCACGACGAAGCCAGGGGCATGGGAAGCTGGAAGTGCGGTCTGACGCCGGCTGGGTCCAAGGTCAAGAAAGTTTTGACGGACGACGGCGGTTTTATTGCGGAGATAAAGATTCCCTGCGATCTTGGAAGCATCAGAGGCTACACCTGCTGGCCGGATGAAGAAGTGACCAACTGCTTCCCCTGCGTTGAAGGGGCGAACCTGGGGCTTTTGCTGACTTTCGACGGCATTGGGCAAAGGAGAGTCTCGACAGAAGAATACAAGCTAAAACCTTATGCCCAGGCTTTCGAGAGATTGGATTGGCATATTTTTGAATTAGTTGAGAACGACACTTCTTTTGCGCTTTTGAGCGCGGTTCCGGAATCCGGAGAATTGCGTTTGGGTGAGACGGAAACGATCGGCCTGAAATACGTTAATTACGGCGACGCCGGCGACGCTTTGATAAAGCTTCAGTCGCTTGGCGAAGTCGCTTACGGAGTTGAGAAAACGGCCGCTTTGGCGGGAACTGGGGCGGAAACGGAAGTTGCTTTGGAGCTTATCATTCCTGACGACGCTGCCGCCTCGGGCGATACGGAGTTCTTGTTGACCACTACGTTTGGTGATACGGTCTTGAGCAATTATTTCAACTGGAAAGTCGTGCCGGAACCTTGCTGGCTTTCCGCTTTTGTTTTGCTGTCCTTAATCTTCAGGAAACGCTTGGCATAATGAACGCTTTCGCCCTTATTCCTTTCGCGGTCTTCGCGGTCTTTTACGTAACGCTCGGCATTATAGCGAGAGATTTTTACAGAGTGCCGATGACGGTGGCCTTTCTGGTTGCCATCGCTTCCGCGCTCTTTTTAAATCGGAAGAAGAAACTGTCGGAAAAGGTCGAGACGCTGGCAAAAGGAATGGCCGAGCCGGACATCATGCTGATGTGCCTTATCTTTGTTTTGGCGGGCGCCTTCGCGGCGGTGGCCAAGGCGAGCGGGGCGGTCGATTCGGCTGTTGTTATAGCGAGGTGGATCATTCCCGACAACTTTATGGTGGCCGGGCTGTTCTTGGTCTCGTCTTTGATCTCTCTGGCGGTAGGGACGAGCTGCGGAACTATCGCGGCCGTGGCGCCTATTGCCATGGCTTTTTCCGAGCCTTTGGGTTTGTCGCCGGCTTTGCTGGCAGGCTCGATCGTTTCCGGCGCGATGTTCGGCGACAACCTTTCCATGATCTCGGATACGACGATCGCGGCGACCAGGACGCAGGGCGTCGGGATGCGGGACAAATTCATCGCCAACGTGGCCCTGGCGGTGCCGGCGGCGTTGGTGACGTTGTTCATCTACCTTATAGCCGGGTCGTCGCAGTCCGGCACGCAGACTGTTGCGAATGTTGCGGTCTCGTTCAGGGACTTCGTTCTGATACTGCCTTACGTTCTGGTCTTGCTTTTGGCGCTTGTTGGCATAAACGTTGTGGTCGTGCTCTTTTTGGGTACTTTCATATCCGCTTTTTTGGGAGTCGCTTTCGGGCC
>JAFSWV010000120.1 GCA_017444325.1 bacterium
AAGCCCCCCTTCCCAAGACCCCCTCGGGGCCCTCGGGAGAAGTACTCGCTTTCCTTGTCTTCAAAAGGGCGCGCCAAGTTTTTCTCTCTTTCGCTTTCCCGCTTTTTCAGGCAAGTGGCGACAATAATACTAAAGACTTTTTCCAAAGTCAAGAGGTCCCTTCAAGGCCCTTGCACTACCAGGATGGCAAACCATGTAAATAAGATTTTCCAAACGCTGTTTGGAAAATGTTTTTCGCATTTACAATATGCCAAACGCAATTTTTTCCGATTCGCGACCGCTTACTATATGGAGGCCATAATGCGCCTCA
The DNA here is from genome assembly GCA_017444325.1 of bacterium. GTDB lineage: Bacteria > Auribacterota > UBA3054 > UBA3054 > UBA3054 > UBA3054. Next base: position 311 of record JAFSWV010000120.1, read on the forward strand.
TATTCAACATCATTGCACAATCGAAAAGGAGGCTTCATGAAATTCGAACGATCTTTGGAAGAAACGGAATTCGCGTCTGTGTTTAAGATCATAACCGCGCATCGGTCTAGAACCCTTATGTCCATAAACGAAGAAATGATCTTGACATATTGGGAAATCGGAGCTTTTTTATCTAAGCGAATAAATGCTGGCAACTGGAGTTCAACCATCGTTGAGAAACTTGCAAGTTATATAAAACGCCACGACCCATCGTTGCGCGGTTACTCAAAGAGCAACCTTTATGCCATGGCAACGTTCTATGAAAAATACTCGAATACTGAATTTCATTCGTTCGTGAAACAAATTATGCTAAGCGACAACAAATTCAGCAAACTTTTTCCAGCCAGTGGCTGGAAAAAGTTACCAGAAACAGTTGAAAACAACGATGTTAAGCCAGAAAAAGCCTTCCCTTCTATTCTTTTATTAACAACGTTCACTAATCTTTTACTAATCGCCAATAACTGCAGCAACGCGCAAGAGATGATTTTTTACATCGTTTACGCCAATCGAGAACGACTGACAAAAAGAGAACTTTTGACTTGCATCTCCCGTAATACCTACTCATCGTTGCTTGGAGGCAACAAGAAGAATTACTCTAAAAAGCTGATTGAACTCTATCCGTCAGCCCCTGTCGTTTTAAAAGACCAAGCATTTCTTGATTACCTTTCTCTTCCCAAGGAACACAAAGAACACAAACTGCGCAGTGAGATCGTCGCACACATTAAAGATTTCATTCTTGAAATTGGAAAAGATTTTCTTTTCGTTGACCAGGAATACTCTCTTTCGGTTGGCGGAGAAGATTTTCATGCCGATCTTCTTTTTTATCACAGAGGTTTGCGATGCCTCGTAGCGTTTGAATTAAAAACGAAAAAATTTCACCCCTCAGACATAGGGCAGCTTGAGTTTTATCTTGAGGCTTTAGATCGTGACGTAAAACACGAAAACGAGAACCCGTCTATTGGGATCCTCCTGTGCCGCGATGCCAACCAAGTCGTTGTTGAATACGCAATGTCGCGAACAATGAGCCCTGTTATGATTGCACAGTACAAGCGAATGCTAATTCCAAAGGAAGTGCTGCAGCGCACTTTTGAAGAATATCTAAATCTGTGATTGTTTTGAATATGGTGAGAAATAAAGAAGGCGCACATCGAATATGATATGCGCCTTCTTTGCGTTTTAGGATCTAGCTTTTGCAAGCTTACTGCTCGACCACCACGCGGAAGCCGATGCCCTGATTGTGGAAATTGCTGTCAACGCCCACTCTTCTGGCGGAGCGGCATTCCGAAGCGATGTCCTGCCAGGAGCCGCCTCTCTTAACGCGCAAGGTGCCGGTAGAGGGGCCCTTTGGGTCAGTCACAGCAGCGCTGCCGCTATAGTCCGCATAATAATCCAGGCACAGTTCAGCAAGATTGCCGTGCATGTCGAAAATGCCCCAGTTGTTGACGAGGTACTGGCCAGGTTCCACAAAATTGTTGCCCTTGCCATCGTTGGTATTGTGGGTGTATCTTCCCACTTCCTTCATTTCGTCGCATACGATTGCGTTTGTCAAATTCTTACCGCTGTTCAAGGCGGTGGTAGTTGTCGCTCTGCAGGCGTATTCCCACTGCGCTTCGGTAGGCAGATCGAAAGTCAGGCCGGTCTTGGCGCGCAGAATACCCATGAAAGACGTGGAATCGACATTGTTGTTGGCCGGCCAATTCGCACCCTGTTTATTACCGCGGATCATGTCGTAAGTGACCTGCTCCACAGGATACTTGGGACCGATGTTCAGATCGGCGGGATTCGTTCCTTTAATAAGCTCATACTGTCTTTGCGTCGTTTCAAAAATACCGACGTAGTAAGGCTTCGTTAAAGTGACGTCGTGCTGAAGTTCTCCGTTGGCGGAGGTGTCGCGTCCAGTTTCGGTGCTGGGGCTGCCCATGGTGAACGTGCCGGGCTCCACAAGGCGCAAGGCCAGTTTCGTCGTTTTGTATTCATCGCCCCAGCCGCCCTCTGGCACGCTGGAAAGATAGCTCACAGGGAAGCTGGAAGCGCTGGTTCCGCCGGAAAGATCGACCACCAAATAAGTCGCTTCGCTTGTAATGTCCGTAGCGCTGACTTTTATTTTAAGATTACTGGATTTGAGAGTCAGGTCGCTGGCGGGAGTCCAAATGACTTTGTGCGTGCCAGCGGAGAAAAGCAAACCGTTGGCGCCGTCTTTTTCCAGCGTTCCGCGGTCACTAAGCTTGAAAGTCGTTTCGCCATCATCAAAAGTGCCGTAGAAGTCAACAGAAAAAACAGTGGCGCCTTGGGTATTGCTCTCAAGAGTGTAGTTGATAACGACGCTTCTCTTGAAAGGCCAGGCCTGTTTGGCGGTCACGGACGTCACCGTCACATCGGCAAAAGCTCCTACGGAAGCGACTGTCAAAACCAGCAGCATCAGAGCGCCTTTTCTGCGCGCCAGCAAAAGCCCGCTCAAAATGGCGAACAACACAAAGCAAGCCGGCTCCGGCAATATCCTGACATTGCGGGTCAGGACCTCAGTTCCTTCAGAAGTCACGATGGTTTCCTTAAGTTCATAAACGTCGCTCTTGGAAAAATTATCGTAGGCCGGAGCTTCGTAGTTCCAGGAAGCTGTGCCTTCCACAGCCGTTTGGGAATTGTCATAAAACAGTTCCGCCACCTTCGTAGAATCCAGAGTGTCCGTCGCGGTAAGCTCAAGAGACCTGGGATCTCCATCCGCCAGAGCGCTGCTGTAAAAGATCTGGTCCGTCGTAAGGAGCGTTATTGTTGAAGACGTATCGCTTCCGTCGAACGCAACAGCGTCAGACCAAAGCTCGCTCGCTAAAACTGTCGTGCACAGAAGCGCGCTGAAAAGTAGTAAAAATAAATTTTTCATGATTTTTTTGAATTAAATTTTGACAATTTAGCCGGAGAGTCTATCAAAACGCCCTTTAGAATTCAAGCGGTTTTTAATCTCCTAGCAAACCAGTATGCGATTGCAGGCTAAAAAGCCCAAGGGCCCCATATACCCTTTAGCGAACTCACGGAGGACGCTTTCGCTCTCAATGCGAGCGTAGTCCGTGAGCGGAGGGTATATGGGGCCCTTGGGCGTTAAAAGCGAGATCGCTTACTGAATTACCGCCAGACGGAAGCCTGTTCTTCTGCCGTGGAACAGTGGATTGCAGTACACGCGCTGGCCCGAACGGAGATCGCAAGCCATGAGGTCGCAGTCTCCGCCTTTTAGAATATTGTTTCCGGAATCAGCACCGATAGGATCGACCTGAGGCTCGGTGCCAAGATCATCGATATATTTGTCCAGACAAAATTCCGCCACATTGCCGTGCATATCGAAGAGTCCCCAGTTGTTCACTTTGTAGCTGCCTACGGTGGTGTGCTCGGTGTTAGATTCGCCGTGGCCGTCGTTCCAGTCGTATTTGTATCTTCCGACTTCGTTCGCTTCGGGGCATTGTATATAGTTGGATATGTCTTTACCGCTGTTCAATCCGGTCGTCGTGGTGGCGCGGCAGGCGTATTCCCACTGGGCCTCGGTTGGCAGATCCAAAGGCAGAGCTATTTTGGAACGCAGGATACCCAGGACAGAGTCAGGATCAACGTGCTTGTTCTTCGGGAAAGACAAGCCTTCCTCCGTCCCGCGGATCCTCTCATAAGAAACTCTCTCCACCGGCCGTTTGTCTCCTCCATATTCCGAAGGATTGTTGCCGGTAATAAGCTCATACTGTTTCTGCGTCACTTCGAAACACCGATATAGAAGCTCTTCGTCAAAGTGACCTGATGCTGCGTCTCGTTGGACAAATGGTCGGGATCGCTTTCGGGGCTGCCCATCATGAAAGTTCCCGGCTCTATCAGGCGCAGTACAAGTTTGGTGGTTTTGTAAGTGCTGGACCATTCGTAGGGCGCTTCGTTGGCAGAAATAAATTCCACAGGATAGTTCGTTGCTTCAGGGCCCTCAGAAAGATCTATGACCATATATCTGACGTCGTCCTTGTCCCTCTCGATAGCGTCAACTCTGATCTTGAAGGTATCAATATTCACTGATTCCAATCTGCTGTCGGTCGGCGTCCAAATAGCCTTGTGCGTTCCGATACCGAAGACCTGGCCTTCCGTTCCCTCTGGCGCATCCTGATAGAAGCCCAAGAATTCCGTGCCTTCGCCTTTCAGTGTTCCTTTCGAGGACAATCTGAAAACCGAGACTCCGTCCAGCGTCCCATAAAAGCGCACGTCGTACAAAGCGGAGCCTTTGGTGGAGTCGCTGATCGTGTAATCAATAGTGACGCTCCTGTCGAAGGGCCAGTTCTGATGAATGCTGATGGAAGTTACGTGATTATTGTCCGCATACGCGCCAAGCGAGCCAAGACCGGCAACAGCCAAAACCGCGGCAATACGCCTCGTGCGGCGACGCAGAAGCAGCGCGCCCGCAATCCCGATGAGAAGCAATCCCACCGGCTCCGGCAGGATCGTCACGTAGCGGCTGAGCGTTTTCGTTTCCACATCGGTAGTAATAACTTCCTTCAGAGCGTAAGTCGCGTTCTTGGGAAGGCCGGAGTATTCGGAATCGTAATAGTTCCAGCAGACTGTTCCCTCTACTTCATCGGAAGTGGTGTCGGTAAAAATCTCTCCCGACTGCTCCGGGTCAGTTGAAACTTCCGCCTTTATCGTTAGGGATTTCATATTCCCCTTTGCCAGCGCGCTGCAGTAATAAAGTTCGTCAGTATGCAAAAGCAGTACTGGCTCGTCCGTGATCGGAGCTCCGTTGAACGTCGCGTTGTCAGACCAGCACTCCGTGCCTACCGCCGCACCGCAAACCAGCTCAACCGCCAAAAACAAAAGAATCTTCTTCATAGTTTTCTTCCTTTATGTTGTCTTCGGAAGTGATTTTATCTCAAAAGCTTACAAAAAGCAACAACAAACTAAGAGTTCAGGAAATTTTCCCACTCGGTGTAGAGGGAGTTGAGTTCTTGCTGGGATTGCTCTTTTTGTTCGGAGAGAGAACGGCCGAGTTCGTGGTCGGCGTTGGCGAAGGCTTCGGCTATTTGTTTGTCGAGGTCTTCTAGTTTGGCTTCTAAGGTTTCTATTTTGTTGGTGAGGTCGGCTTCCTGTTTGGCAAGTTTTTGTCTGGCGTTGTTGGAAAGAGGCTTGCTTTCGTTGGAGGAAGGTTGAGCTTTGTTTGGGTTTTGGTTTTTGTTGTTTTGCTTGTTCTGCTTGTTTTCTTTCGCTTCTTTCTGTTCCCTTTCTTTTTTATGGAACCAAAATTCGGAATAGGAGCCGGGGTAGGAATGGAGTTTTTTGTTGTCGACTTCGACGATTCTTGTTGCCAGTTTGTCGAGGAAGTAGCGGTCGTGGGAAACGACGATGAGCGTGCCTTTGTAATCGCTTAGGGCTTCTTCTACGGCTTCGCAGGTCTGGATGTCGAGGTGGTTGGTGGGCTCGTCAAGGATGAGGGTGTTGGGATTGATGAGCATCAGCTTGGCGAGCTGGAGGCGGTTCTTTTCGCCGCCGGAAAGGTCTTTGATCTTCTTTTTAAGATCTTCCTTGAAGAAGAGGAAGCGGGCTAAGAGGTCGTAGGCTTGCTTTTCGTTCGTGATGCCCGAGATGGCGATCTCCTCAAAGACCGTGTTGTCAGGGTTTAAGGTCTCCTGCTGCTGGGAGCAGTAGCCTATCGTGATGGAAGGGCCGACTCTTAAGGTTGGGTTTTCCCAGTGGCCGTCGTTCATGATGGCTTTTATCAAAGTGCTCTTGCCGCTGCCGTTGGGGCCGACTAAGGCGATGCGTTCGCCGGAAGAGATGTCGAGGTCGACATTGTCGAGGACTAGTCTTCCGTCGAAGGAGGCGGAGAACCCTCTTACCTGGATGGCGATGTTGGCGTGGCTGGATTCTCCCTGGAAGCGGATGGAAGCTTTCTTCTCTTCCCGCTCCGGAGCCTGGACGGCGGTCTGTTTCAGCTGCTCTATTTTCGATTCCCGGGAGCGGATCATCTTGCCCCAGCGCTTGTCGTCATAGACCTGGGCGAAATTTCTGATCCTTAAGATCATGGCTTCCAGGCTGGCCAGGCGCTTTTCATAGGCGGCGTGCTCTTTCTCCTGGCGGATCTGCTGCTCGAGCTTCTGGGCCCGGTAGTCGGAGTAGTTGCCAGGGAAATAGGAGATCTTGCCGTTCTTCAGTTCGAGTATGCCGTTGGTCGTCTGGTCGAGGAGATAGCGGTTGTGGGAGACGAGCAGAATGGCGCCTTTGTATTTCTTAAGGAAATCTTCCAGCCAGGCAATGCCGACGTAATCGAGGTGGTTGGCGGGCTCGTCGAGGATAAGAAGGTCCGGGCGGTTTAGGAGAGCGCCGGTTAAGGAGACGAGGTTGCGTTCGCCGCCGGAAAGCGACATGACGGTCTGCTTGGTCCTGTTGGCGAGGCCGAAAGCCGCCAGCATGCGTTCGGCTTGCACGGCATAGTTGTCGCCGCCCTGCTCTTCGAAGAGATCCCTTGCTCTCTGGAAGGCGTTGAGCTTTTTGTCAAGATCTTCCGGAGCGCACTCCGCAAGCTGCTTTTCCGCTTCCCTGAGGCGTTTTTCGACCTTGTTGTGCTCTTTTAAGAGATAATCTAAGATCGTTACGTCGGCAGGACAGGTAACGATTTGCGGAACGTAACCGATCCTCGCTTCCTCGTCAAAAATAAAAGATCCTCCGGAGGATTTCTCTTCCCCCACGAGGATCTTTAAAAGCGTGGTCTTGCCGCAGCCGTTAGCGCCTACCAGCCCCCATTTGTCGCATGGGTTTATTTCGAAGGAGACGCCGTCCAAGAGGACTTGCAGTCCGTATTCCTTCCTGAGGCCGTTGACGCGGAGAAGGGCCATTTTTAGCCCTTATTCTCCCTTTTCCTCTTCCGGAACGATGCTTTCAACTTTAACATCGCCGCGGGTTGAGCCGCCTTTCTTTACGTTTTTGGAGACGGTCTTCTTTACTTCTTCCACCGTCTTTTTGGGCTTAGCCTTTTCGGATTTCTTGGTGGCTTCCAAGGTTTCCGCTTTGGCTTTTTCAGCGTTGCGGATCATGTCTCTTTCGGCCTTCTCTTCCCTTTCTTTGGCTTCCCTTTCCCTTTCGGCGTCGGCTAGGGCCTTTTCAGCGATCTTTTTCGCTTTGGCCTCGGCTTCAGCCTTGGTCTTGGCCTGGTATTCTTCCCAGAGAAGTCCGCTCTCGACGTCGACCTGCTGCATTTTGAGGGTCGCTTTGTCCGCGGGGTCGGGCATGAGGCGCCATTCGACTTTGCGACCGTCTATAACGTCTGTTTGCGGAGCAGGCGGAGGAGTTGTGGGATTGGAGACTATTACAGGCGTGCCGCTGGTGTCCTTCTTAACGACCGTCATGGTCATTTCGTTCTGATTGGCACTCGTCGCGGGCTGAACCGGCTTAGCAGTCTGCACCGTAGTTTGCGTTGCGGGCTGAGCAGGCTTGGCCGTGGTCGTTTGGACGGTCGGCGTAGCCGGGGCGGCCGTTGTGGTCTGCTTAGGCTGCTGAGCCTGGCCTTGCTTGGCGGCGGCCATCTGCCTTAGATAGGCATCGAAGTAGGTGTAAGTCGGCTTGGCGGTCGCGGGGCGCGGGCCGGAAACGGCCTCGCCTTTTACGAGCTTGACAATGATGTCGAGGGCCTGGGGCATGCAGAAGTAGCCGAGGTGCGAGCCGTGGTCGAGCATGACGAGGCGGTCGCCCATCTGGCGCCTGAGCCAGTTGCGGTCGTAGTCGTTCAGAAGGAAGTCGTCGGCGGTGTGCAGGCAGACGATGTTCTGATTCTGCCTGAGCTCGTTGGCCATGGCCGGAAGGCTGCAGATGCCGTTAACGTGCTTGAAAGGCTCGCTGGTCGCGAAGATCGTGGGATGCGCTTCCTTGAGGAAGGTGTCGACGTAGCGCTGGTAGCCGTAGCGCTCCAGCTGCTTTTCGAATTCCTGCTGTTTCCAGCTGGAGACTTCGCCGAAGATCTCCATAGGATGGCGCTCGATGATCTTTTTCATAACGTCGCCCAAGGACATCCTGAACATAAAGCCGATGACGAAAGAAGCCTGCTCTTCCGTAACGGGAAGGTAGGTGTCAGTCTGAAGAGCGCCGTAAGAGTATCCCTTGTAGAAACCGACCGCCATATTGCGGTTGTTGGTCAAGGTCACGGCGTCCCAGTTTTTCCAAATGCTGTAATATTTGTCTAAGGTCGTAAGGCCATAGATAAGGTTGACGGGCGGAGAGAGGAGCACGTAGCGCTTGATGTTCAAACGGTGCTCTATGACGTCGTTGCGGGTGAGGAAGGCAGCCTGCAAAGCGCCGAGAGAATAGCCAACGATGGAAATATCTTTGACTTTCCCGGGATGCTCCTCGTTGATGTCGTCCAGAACGCGGGCGATGTGATGGTAGAGATCCTTGGCGTCGCTTCTGGTGTAGCCGGGGGCCATGCTGGTCAGCGCGGACTGCGTGAATTCCCAGCAGAAGGGGTTAGATATGATGGCAACGGAATAGCCGGCGTTGTAGATGGCTTCCGCTAAAAGCGCGGCCTGGGAGTTGCGGTAGTGGTCGCCTAATCCCGGAACGATGAAGACGAGGTCCGCGGGCTGTTTCTGCATCCAGACGCTGTAGCGGGAATCGACTTTTTCTTCCTTGTCGCCGATCTTGTTGGTGAACTTGACCTTGCCTTTCTCAACGTCAAAGTAGAAGTCATCGTCCTTGAAGTTCGCGAGCTTATAGCGGAAGGAGTCGACGACGGGCCCCTGGGCCGGGAAGTTGGTAAGAGCTATGTATATTTCGCCGTTAGCGGCCAGCGTTCCCAGGGAGATGAGCAAGGATAAAATGGCAAATAGTTTTTTCATTCGTCGATCTCCGCGGTGCGCTTAAGATACCACATGTCTCTGGCGAAGGAGTAAGGATCGCCGTTGTCTATCAGCATGCTGTCGATGGAATCGACCTGAAGACTGATGTTGTTCATGACCATGAAAGTTTTGACCATGCCGCCGAAAGGCAGATACGTTCTCGGGTCCATAGCCTCGTCGAAGATCATGCCGACCGTATCCCTGGCGGTCAAGGGGCCGGCGATGGGCAGGAAAACATAGCAGCCGGGGCCGATGCCGTAGAAAGCAAAAGTCTGTCCGGTGTCCTCGTCGTATTTTTCCAGATCGAACCAGGCTTTGGCGGGATCGAAAAGGCCGCCTATGCCAACGGAAGTGTTGATAAGGAAGCGGGCGGTCTCGACGCCGGCGCCCTTGAACTTGGCCTGGGCAAGGTTGTTTATGAGCCTTTTGGGCCAGACGATATTGTGGTCCATCTGCGAGATGCATTCCCTGGCCACGGTGGGCACTACGAACCGGTAGCCTTTGCAGACCGGGCCGATGAAGTAGGTGTAAGCATAGTCGTTGACGACAAACCTGCAGCGATTGAAGCGCTCAATCGGGTCGTTGACGAAAAGCTCGTCGGAAAGAAGCGGAGCCGCGTCGTCGGCAGCGTAGTCGTGGGAGATGTGGCTGTAATCAATGTAGTCTACGTAATCGCCGCCCACAACATTCTGCGGAGGAAGCTCAACAGTTTCCTGCTTGGGCGGCTTGGGAGGGTCCAGCTCGCGGAGCGTCACTTTCGGCAGAGCTTCTATAAGCTCGACCATGTCCGGAGTGTCCAGCTTCGGAGGGTTGACCTTCATGTAGACTTTGTGGTCGAGCTCCTTGTAGGGCGTGTAGAAGACCACGTTGGTCGTATAGTTCGTAACGCTGACGTTGATGTAATAGTCTTTCGTTTCAAAGCGCCTGACGCCGCCTGTGACCGTCACGCTCTCTATGGCCAGCTTGTAATAGACCTGGTCGGGAAGGGTGGCGTCCACTCTTTCCCAGTTGGAACTGGAGTTCATGACGACGTTCGTCACGTAGCGCGCCACGGTCATGGTCTGGGTGGAGACCTGCCCGGACGAAACTGTCTGCATGGTCACTTCAGCGTAGGCTAAAGCGCCGAACAGCGTCGCGGCGGCCAGAAGACCGAGGCGAAACTTAAGATCTTTTTTGCTTCCTTTCATTATTTTTGCTCAAAAAAGGTGATATGTATCCAATTTAGGGAAGGTAATGTTAGCAAAAAGGTCTTTTTTTTGCAAAAGGAAAGGCCGCCCGTTTGGGCGGCCTTTCTTAATCGCTCTCTCAGCCTCGCTTTCAGCCCGTGCGTCTAGCTAACACCCGCGCCGCGCCGCGGCTGAAAACGAGCAGGGACAATTTATTTGACTAGGAACACACGGAAGCCGACATCTACGTAGCCGTGAGTGGAGCGGAAAAAACGGAAGGCGGAGCGGCATAAAGAGGCTTTGGAAAGATAACTTCCCCCCCGGGCCACACGCCGATAATCTGTGCTCGCTCCCGCGGGATCGGTCTCCGCGCCGGTGTAAACGCCGTAGATATCCAGACACCACTCATACACGTTCCCGTGCATATCGTACAAGCCCCAGGCGTTGGGCAGATACGAGCCGACTTCGGTGTGTGCGTCGTCATATCCCCCTTTGCCGTTGGATATATTCGAAGCGTATCTGCCAAGTTTGTTCAATTCCGGATCTTCATTTTCATTTGTTATATACGTCCCGTTGTTCCATGAGGTCGTCGTTTCCGCCCTGCAGGCGTACTCCCACTGAGCTTCCGTCGGCAGGTCAAAATCAAATCCGGTCTTGGCGCGCAGAACGCCCATGAAGGATCCTTCGTCTACCGCGTTGTTAGCCGGCCAGCTTAATCCAATATTGTCCCCGCGGATATCGTCGTATGCAACTCGTTCCGCCGGCCTCGTATAGCCAGCATATTCGGACGGCCTGGTGTCGAGGGCGGTTTCGCTACAGTCCATGACCAATTCATACTGTCTTTGGGTAACTTCGAACACGCCGGCATAGAAAGGTCTGGTCAGCGTCACTTTGTGCTCAACTTCGCCGTCGCGTCTGCCTATTTCGCCTTCGGGACTTCCCATGATGTATGTTCCCGCAGGGATCACGCGCAGGACCAGCTTCGTGGTCTTGTACTCTTCTGTCCAGCCGCCTTCTGGCACATCGGCAAGGTAAGACACCGGAAAATTTTCCGCGTCTTTTCCACCGGAAAGGTCTATGACCATGTAAGTCTTGGCACTGTCAATTGCCTCGGCCTGTACCTTAACTTTGAACTTGTCGGTTTTGACGGAGTTAAAGCTTTCGTCCGGGATCCAGATTACTTTGTGGTTTCCGGAGCCGCAGAAAGTTTCGTTGAGCGAAGAACAGAGCGCTCCCTGAAGCGTGCCTTTTTCCTTAAGCTCGAAAGTCGTTTCGCCGTTGTCAACGGAACCGTAGAACTTCATGTCATAAACCGTGTTCGCGTTCGCGGGAGTCATCGTATAATTTATGACTACGTTTTTGGAACAGGGCTTGATCTGCAGGAAGCTGATGTTCCCGACGACACCGTCGGCTTTGGCGCTGAAAGAAGAAACACCGACAAGCGCCAAAATCGCGGCAAGAACTTTAACGCGCCTGCGCAGGAAAAGCGCGCCGACCATCGCGAAGATCGCGAAAATCGCCGGCTCGGGCAAAATAGTGACCGTGCAGGCGAAGGCTTCGCTAGACCTGGAGCTGGTGACGGTCTCGGTCATCTCGTAGGTGGCGTTCTTGGGCAGATAAGAATATTCCAAAGCTCTGTAGTTCCAGGTAGTCGTTCCTTCCAGCGCCGTTCCGGTAGCGTCGGAAAAGATTTCGGCAACTATGGTCTCGTCTGATTCTTTGACCGCTTCTATGGTCAAAGAGACCGGAGCGCCGTCCGCCAGGGCGCTGCTGTAGGCTATAGGGTCGGTGGGTTTCAAAACTATTGTCGTAAGCTCGTTTCCGTCGAAGCTGCCGGCTTCCGACCAGCACTCGTCACAGAAAGCGGCAAGGCAGAAAAGAGCGACTAACCCGGCAAACAAGATATTTTTCATTTGATTCCTTAATGGTTGTTTTTAGTTATGTTTTCCACCGTTAGCGGATGAACCAGCCGCAAACGATGGCGTTATAAGACTCTTTATAAGTGTATCAAAAATAACAAGAAACAACAATCCCCTTTGTTTATGCAACATCAGAGTAGTTTTCAAGATACATTCTGTGTTCTGACCTTCAAAAACGAAGCGTTTTGAAAACGTGCTCAGAACAGCAACATACCCGTCACGTTTCGGCAAGTTTGCTTTTTCGCCCGGAGGTCAAACAAAAAAACAGCCGCTCTTGAAGAGCGGCTGCTTTTTGATTTAGGCTTTAGGCTTTCGCTTTAGCGCTGCTTGCGGGCAAAGAAGAGGCCCAGGAGAGCCAGGACGCCGAAGAAAGCGGGCTCAGGCAGCGTGCCGGACTTGATCAGCTCGACCTTGAAGTTGTCGATGTAGTAGCCGTCGGAGCCGGAGAAGGTGTAGTTGCGGAACTGCAGGAAGTTCTCGTTGTCACCAGCCGCGCCGGGGGCGTACTCGTTGTCGAAATGATAGGTCTCGCCGTCGAATTCAGCGTAGTGCAGAACAAAGGGGCGGGATTCGTCGCTGGCAAGGCCAATCGTGAAGGTGTAGGCAACGTTGAACCACTGGCCGTAGGGAGCCAGGTTGGGAACATCGACGCCCTGGAAGGGTTCGCCGCCCATCTTGATGCCGTTGGCGGTGTGGCTCATGCTGACTTCGCCCATCCTGTGGGAGAGGTCGGTGCCGAAGACCAGATACGGCGTGACGCCTTCGGGATAGTACATATCCATGGAGACGCGGACATCATAGGTGGGATAGATCACGTCGGGCATGTTGACCGCGGTGTGGATCTGGCCGGCGCCCGTGATCTTCAGGCACTGGTTGCCGGCGTCTTCGGGGTCGGCCGCGATCGCGTTAGCGGCGCCGGTCTCGCCCCAAGCGGGTTGAAGTTTGACATCGCCGCCCAGAGGCATTCTCTCGAAGTCCGTGGCGTAGAGCGCCCAGCCCAAGCCTTTGTTGCCGTTCTGAGCCACGACGGAATGCGTGAAGGATTTGTCTTCTTCGCCGTTGTAATAGGAATAGGTGATGGTGGCCGCGGGCATGTTGCGGACCTGTTCGGGCAGGTTGGCGGTAAGGCCGATGGACACGGGTTCACCGGGAGCGACTTCGACCTGCTTGGTGAACTCGCCGTTCATGGAGAGCCAGTTGTCATCCGAATCGATGTCAACGGTGACTGTGGCGGAAGCGCCGGTGGCGGAGATCACGGTTTCAAGGCCTTCGGCCTCACCGAGTTTCACGACGCCGGGAGCGCTGGCGGTCACGTTGGCGGTGGGAGGAACATCGACGAATTCGCATTTGAAATCATCGATATAGATGCTGGCGCCGCCGCCCCAAAGGAACGTTCTAAAACGACGGAATTTGTCGGGAGCGGTCTGGCCGCCCATGGGGATGTTCAGATTTGAGTAGGTCACGTCGCCGAAGGTGCATTCGCGAAGGAAAGCGCCGTTGGCAACGGTGTTGAAGGTGTAGCTGAAATAGACCCACTCGTCGCGGGGCTCGGAATTGTCAAGCGTCAGCTGCGGGGAGGTCGAGCTGAAGCGAATGCCGAACTGGCCGTCTTTTTTGATCCAGTGGTTCTCGCCCAGGCCGTCGTTGCTGCCGAAGATGATGTCGCCGGTGTATTCGCCGGAACCGTCGGCTTTCTGCGTCGGACGCTTGACCATCATGGAGACTTTGTAGTCATACTGGGAGGACTTGCCGCCCACGTTGTCAATGTCGGTGTGAGTGCCGAACAAATTGTCCTTGGCAAAGATGTGGAGGCACTTGCCGCCATTGTAGCCGCCTTCTTCGACGATGGCGTTGTTGTTTTCCGTCGCGCCGGTGTAGCAGATCGACCAGCCGTCAAGACCGATAATGCTGGTGCCCGCTTCGTAACCTTCGAAATCGTTTTCGTAGATCGTGGAGGGTTCAGCTTGAGCCATCAGCGCGCAAACGAAGACGGCGAGTGTTAAAAAGATAAGTTTTTTCATTATGGTTGTTCCCTTCCCTTTTCAGGGGGTTGTTATTAAAGGACTTTCTCCGATTTTGAATTGGGAGATTCATTTTATCATAGCGTTATCTTTTTTGCAACTTGACCTGTTTCTTTAGGGAAGGTCTTTGACGCGGGAAAAGGCTCTGCGCTTTTGGTATAATTTAGTTGAGTTTTTACCAAGGAGCTTTATGACTTACGAAATAACCTCTCCTCCCCCGGAACTAACGGTCGCGGTAAAAGGCCGCCTCGACACGCTTACCTCCCCAAAACTTGAAAGCGATCTGGAACCGAGCATAGCCAAATCCAAATCCCTCGTTCTCGATCTGACCGGCGTGGATTACCTTTCAAGCGCCGGACTGCGCCTTCTGCTGACTCTGCAGAAGCGCTTCAAAAAGGAAGGCGGCAGCTTCAAGCTCCGCGGCATCCAGCCGGGCGTAATGGAGATCCTCCGCATGACGGGTTTTCTGAAGATCCTATCCGTGGAATAAGCTTTTCTTATGCGCAGGACTTTCCAACTGTGGCTTTTCGTCTCCGTGGCGCTCGCTTTCGCCGCCCTCTTTTACCTGACTTACTACCTTCAGACAAAAGAGGCCTTCAGCGCCGCTGAAAGCCTTATCGAATTGAGGATGGAGGACGCCAAGAAGCAGATCTCCATCAACGAGAACAACCTCAAAGCCGTGCTCGACATTTGCAACACTTCCATGGCCAACGATGTCAAGACTGTGGCCTACATCTTAGAATGCGTGCCGGCTTTCGCCACCGACGCTCACAAATTGGAAGAGCTGCGCCAGATCATGGGCTACGACGAGATCCACGTCGTGAACAAGCACGGACTAATTGAAAACTGCGCCATCGACCCCGTCATCGGCAACGCCGAGCATTACATCGGCTTCAACCTTAAGCTGCACGCCCAGTCCGAGCCTTTTGTCCACGGAATTGGCAAAAAGAATTTCGTTTTGGTCCAGCCGCCCCTGCCCAGGGGCATGGATCGCAAGCTCTTCCAGTACGGCGGCGCCTCCAGGCTTGACGACGAAGGCATCGTGCAGCTGGGAATCTCCGTCAGCTTCCTGGAAAGGGCTATGGAGAACAACAGCCTGGCGACCTTATCCCCCGGTCTTCGCATCGGCGTCGGCGGCGAGATCCTGATATTGCGCGGCGAAAAGATCGTTGGCGCCGCCAGAGTGGACCTTGAAGGCCGCACGCTCACCTCCATCGGCATAGACCAAAAACTCATAGACGACATCCGTCAGGGCGAGGGCTCTTTCTCCGCCGAAATAGACGGCGTAAAATTCTTCGGCCTGTACGTTCAGAGCGGCGATCTCACCCTGGTCGGCGTGATGCCGAATTACGAAGTGACGAGCAAACGCAACGGCGTCGCCATCCAGCTCATCATAGCCGGCCTCGTTTTGATGCTGGTCGTCTTCTTGTCCGTTTCTAAGCTTGTCCAGACGATCGTTATAGACGGCATCGACCGCATCAACGTCTCCTTGGGAAGAATCACGGCCGGACACCTTGATGAAAAAGTCGAGGAGGACAATTCCGAAGAATTCCGCAAACTTTCCGGCGGCATCAATACTACGGTGGAAGCCCTGAAAGGCGCCATCGCTGCGGAGAAGACGAGGCTGAACAGCGAACTGGAGTTCGCCAGGGCCGTTCAGATCTCCGCGCTCCCGCAGATCCACGACGATCCGCGGTTCGAGATCTACGCCTCCATGGAAGCCGCCAAGGAAGTGGGCGGCGACTTCTACGACTTCTTCATCGTTGACGAATCGCACCTGGCCTTCCTTATCGCCGACGTTTCCGGCAAAGGCATCCCGGCCGCCATGTTCATGATGAACGCCAAGGCGCAGTTGAAATCCAACATTCTGAACAATCCCAGGAAGCCTTTAGACGAAGTGATCTATGACGTCAACAACAGCATCTGCGAAGGCAACGACGCCTGCATGTTCGTGACCGTCTTCGTCGGCGTGCTTGATCTGAGAAGCGGGCTTTTGACTTACGTCAACGCCGGCCACAACGCCCCCGTAGTCAGACGCGCGAACGGCGAAGCTTCCTGGCTGCCTGTGGAGAACGGCTTCGTAATAGGCGGCATGGACAGCGTAAGCTATGTCCAGGAGACATTCCAGCTGTCGCCCGATGACGGCATCCTCCTCTACACCGACGGCGTAACGGAGGCTATGAATCCGCAGCTAGCCCTTTACGGGGATGACAGGCTGATAACCTTAATGGACGGCCCGATCATGCACTCCGCGCCCTTTGACTGCATCCTTGACGAACTCAAGGGCGACGTTCTGGCTTTCGCCGACGGCGCCCCTCAGTCCGATGACATAACCATGCTCTTCCTGCGTTACCTAGGATAAAAAAGGAAATATCTATGAACGTCGCTGTTACTCTGCAATTCCCGGCTGAAACGCAAAAGCTTCCCGAAGTTCTGGAAAAACTGGACACCAATCTCCTCTCCGCCGGCTGTCCGGAGGACGCCAGGATGCAATTAGCCGTGGCTGTCGAGGAGATCTTCGTCAATATCGCCAACTACGCCTACGAAGGAAAGCAAGGCTCCGCCGTCATAAACATCAAGGCCGACGCCCACAAGGCGACCATTTCCTTTGCTGACAGCGGCTTCCCCTACGACCCTCTGCAAAAAGAGGACCCCAACATCGAGCAGGCCGTGGAAGACCGCCCGATCGGCGGCCTGGGCGTTTTCCTTGTAAAGGAAATGTGCGACGAAGTGCATTACGAGCGCCGCGACGACATGAACATCCTGACGCTCGTCAAAAAATACTGATCCTTACTCCACTTCCCTGAATTCCCCTTTCCCGTGGGAGGCGACTCTTTTTAAAAAAGCGCAGCCTCTCTCCGCTTTTTCCCTTCTCTTTACGCTTCCGTCCCTCGCCGGTCTGTAGGCGATAGCGTTTATCTGCGTGGCTTTTTCCCTTCTGCTTGCGTCGATCAGGGCCATTATCCTCCTTTCATGGACTACCTCGTCTTCTCCTTGCAGGTACGGCGGATCATCGCTGATCAAAACCACCGCGTCGGGCTTGAGATTCAGGGCAAACTCCAGCGCTTTTATGGGAGTTGATCCGCTGGTGTCGGGGTCGTTGCCGCGGTTGACTTTCATCTCTTTCGCAAGCCAGGCGGAGAGTTCCCTTTTGGCGCTTTTGGTGGCGAAGCAGAGGTTGGTTTTGAAAGGAAATTTGCCGTCTGTGAAAAGCACAACATTGAAGAGCGTGTCGGGATGAAAAAGCTCCACGGTCTTCTCGGCCTCCTTCCTCACCGCCTCGAAAACGCCCTTCTGGACGATCGAGGAAGAGGAGTCCACCAGGATAACGATCGATCTAGCGGCGATCCGTTGTCCCAGGAACTCTATCTCGCCCCAGCCGTCGCCGCCCTTGGGTGCCTTACCGAGCCCCGCGTCCCCTAGCGAAAAGCTCATGTTGTCGCTGAGGGAGAGCCCTTCGCTTTCCCGCTTTATGTTTGGCTTGACCATTTCCGGTTCCGGCAGCGCAAGACTGCTCGTGTCGCACTTGGCCGAGACGCGCATGTTTTTGGCCATGCTCTGCCCGTAGGATGCCGCCTTCTTGCACTGCAGCCTATGCTTCAGTTCCCGGGCCTTCAGTTTCGGCCCGGCCGCGCTCGCCGTGAAGAGCGGTTTCGGCGGCTTTACCGCCCGGTAGACTACTATCCCTCCCGCCACGAGAAAGAGGGCAACATGGATGCCTACGCTCACAAAAAGGCTGCCGTAGCGCGAAAAGTCAATCT
Source organism: bacterium (assembly GCA_017444325.1). GTDB lineage: Bacteria > Auribacterota > UBA3054 > UBA3054 > UBA3054 > UBA3054. The sequence continues at coordinate 18,051 of JAFSWV010000120.1, forward strand.
TCATCTTCCCCGCAGCTGAAAGTTACGTTGGTTAACCCGGCCTTGTGGCAGCAGTCCAAAACGAGCGCGATCCGCTCGTGGAGCGCTTCGTCGTCAGCAGAGACCGAGACCAGGGCCGGGATCTTCGCGCCCCGGGAAGCCGCTTGAAAGCGCAGCAAGGTCTCTGTAAGTTCAGCAAGGTCCCGGCTTTTGGCCCTAACGAATGTCTGCCCGTTCAGAATGACCGCGCCCTCTGGATCGATCTCTATGACCTGCTCGTCCGGCATGACGATTGCTTCCGTCTCCCTGCCTTCCCCGGGCAGCGAAAAACCCAAGTCCCCTTCCGTCTTGTTGAGAGAGCAGGCGGACATGAAATAGATCAAAAGCAGAAAAGTGCAGTCTATCATGGAGGAGATGGGGAAGCTGATCTTGCCTGATTCTTTTTTGTTTATTCTCATCAGCTCTCCTCGTAGACGGAAAAGATTATTTTCGCTAGTCCCGCTTCTCCGCAGAGCTTCACGAATCTTTTCGTCACCGCGCTCTTGCTTCTTCTGTCGATCCTTAAGAGCACCGTGCCCTTGGGCGTCGTTTTCGCGAAAGTTTCCAATTCCTTCTTCGCTTCCTCAACGTCGACCTTCCTCCCGTTGATAAGGCAGCTCTCGTCACTAAGGATCGTCAGCGCGCAAAACGCTTCCTCGCCTTCCCTCTTCCCGAAATTTTTGACTTCCGGCAGCTCCAGCTCTTCCGGCGTATTTAGATTCTGCATGGTGGCGCTGCACATGAAGAAGATGAGAAGCAAAAAGACCATGTCGATCATGGGCGCCATGTCCAGCTCACACTCCGCTTTCTTTTTCCTTTGCCGCAGCACTTCTCCTCCTTTTCGGTCTCTCTTTTTCCTCCTCTTCCTCCAAGCCCAGCCTTATCCTAACTTTTTCCCTGGCCAGCCCGGATCCCGCGTAAACGTCCAAGAGTTCCGTCGCTTTGGAAAGCAGCTCCCTTTCCCTGATGTCGAAACGGCTCTTTAAAACGAAGAAGAAGACCATGGCCGGGATGCCGACGATCAATCCCGCGGCGGTGGTGAGGAGCGCCTCGCCGATGTCGCCTGCCAGCAGTTCCGGCTTCCCCATGCCGCCCAAGCCGATCTTGGAAAAAGCTTTGATCATGCCGCTAACCGTTCCCAGCAATCCCAGCATCGGGGAAAGCGCGGCGATCGTCGAGAGCAGATTGAACCAGAACTGCATCGTGATGCTTTTCCCCTCCCACTTTTCAATTATCGCCTCCTCCGCCTGCTGCCGCTCCTCCTTGTCGAGAGGATACTTCAGCTTTTCTATTCCCGGCGTCAAAACGAGCGCCAGAATGCTTTTGCCGATCGATAAAAGACCCAGCGCCGCCTTAAGGTCTCTCCTGTAGAGCGCCTCTTCCAAGCGCTCCGGAAGTCCTTTGGGAATAAACTTTCCTTTGCGCGTCTCGAAGAAACTGTAAACGGTTAGCCAGACTACCACGCAGGAGCAGAGCGCCAGAGGGTACATGAGAGGCCCTCCCGTCTTGAAAAGCCCCAACGCGGTGGTGGATAAAGACTCCTCCTCCCCGAAAGCGGAAAGGGAGAAGAAAGCAAGTAAAACAAGCAAATATCTCACGGCAGCAGCTCCTCGGTGTAAGTGTTTATCAAATGCGTTTTGGTATAGCGGTTCCCGATCTCAAGCCAGCGCAGGACTAGCTTCCTGTGGCGGCGGAACTCGACTTCCTTGTATTCGTTGGTCAGGATGCCGGCCAAGCGCACGGCAGTTTCCATATCGCCTGACCTTAAGGCGCAGACGCTCCCCAAGAAAAGGCAGTCCGCCCCGACTTTCCTTTCCAACGCGAAGAAAAGATGCGGCGGAAGAAGGTAAAAGAGCGCGTTCCTATAGTCCTCCTCCCGGTGCAGGATCCGGCCCATATAGTAATGCCAGAGCGCCGCCGCTTCATCGCCTCCCGCTTCCCAAGCATACTTTTCCAAAAACGCCCTGGCTTTTTTGTGATCTCCTGTCTTCCAATGACAGATGCCCAAATACAGTCCCGCCATTTCATCATGGCTCTTTAAAAAATAGCGCTTGGCCTCCTGATAGCGCCCGCAGTTAAAAAGCAGTTTCCCGTAGACGAAATACGGCGCCTCGGCTCCGCCCGGCCAGCTTTCGGCCCAGGAGTAAAGTCCCCACAATTCATGCCCCCTTTCCAGCGCCCGCTTTTGTTTTGGCCCTCTGCGGTAAACCGTTTCCGAAAGCTCACGAAGCTCCACGGGATCCGTGAGCCTCAGTTTCGTCACCTGCTCCTTTTTCGCCCGGCACTTCATAAGGGAACCGTCCTTGGCGTAGCGCTCGTAAACGATCGCGTTCTCTTCGTGCTCCAACAATCTTCCGCTGAAGCTCTGCCCGGACTGCAGCGTCAGTCTGATAGGCAGAAGTACTGACAGAAATAAAAGGCATTTTCTTTTCATAAATACCCTTTCTCCCTGGCCTCCTTTTCCGTCGCGGCCCAATCGTTCGTCCTTCCCAGCGCCCGAAAGCAGAGAATGCTCTTCTCGTAGGCTTTCCCGACTTCAGCCTTTTCCCCTTGGTACATGACGTAAACGCGCTGGTAATAGCCAAGAGCCTCGCCGTATTTTTTCCCCAAGAAATAGCAGTCTCCCGCCAGCAGAAGCAAAGCGGCTTTCTTTTCCGGCGCCAATCCTTTCTGCCCTAAAAGCGCGAGAATCTTCTGAAGCGCTTCTTCCCTTTTCCCCTGCTTGAAAAGCGCAAGCCCTGAAAGCTCATCTCTGAGGAAAATATCTTCCAGTCGCTGGAAGGAATCCTCGCCCTCCGTGAGATACGTTTCCATCTCTTGATAGCGCTCCTTGCCAAGACTTGTCTCGGCTAGAAAGAGCCAGCCCTCGGAGGCCGCCGGATCTTTCGGGAACTCTTCTGTCAAAAATTTAGCCAGTTCTTCCGCCTCCTTCCTTTTCTTTTCCTCCAACAGGATTATCCGGCGCCTTAAACCTTCCGGCCCCAGGGAACGAAACTTAAGTTTAGCAAGCTCAGAATCGTCTTTTAAAAACAGGCACACTTTGGCAAAAGCCCCTGTCCGGCCTTTTTCCAATTCTGACTGCGCTTCCTTTCTTAGCGCTTCCTTGTACTCCGATGCGTCAACCGCTAACTTCAGCTCGACTTCCAGCGCGCCAACCGCCTCCCGTTCGACAAGGTCGTCCTTTGTCTTCAGCCAAAGTTTTTTCGCCGCGGTTCTTCCTTTTTCCGTCTCTCCCAAGATCCGGCAGGCCTCGAGGTAATTTTGCAGCGCTTCGCCCCTGAAGCCCGGAGTTCCCTCCGACAGCAGGTAAGGCTCAAGCAATTCCATAACAAGCCTTGGCCTTCCCAGGACCTTGTGGATCTCAGCCGCTTTCAAAAGCGCGTAGCACTCGAAATTGTCAGGCCGCCCGCCTTCCTTAGGCAGATTCTCCTTATAGGCCGCGAGCGCTTCCGCAAGCTCCCCCAGAGCGCCCAGGGCGTCGCCTAAGGTGTTCTTCACCTCTTTAGCGTTATCGTACTCGGGGTAGCGCTCCAAGACCTCTCTTAGGGCCTTCTGGGCCCCGGAATAGTCCTCCGCCCGGTAGAGTATGGCCGCCAGGCGGAACTCTACGTCCGCCAGATGGGTGTTCTTGGGATATTTCTGTTTGAAAGCAGAGAAGGTTTCCTCAGCTTCCTCGTCCTCCCCCTGGTAATACTCCAGCATGCCTTTCCAATACGTCGCCTCGCCCGACAGCTTGTGCTCTTCCCCAAACTCCGCCAGCCATTTCTCCATTTCCCCTAAAGCCGCCTTCTCCTCCCCCATGAAGCCCAGTGCGCAGGCGGCGTAAAGTTTCGCCTCGCCAAGCATTGAGGATTCTCTGTATTTTTCCGTGTAGGCCAAAAAGCGCTCCCGCGCCCGCAAATATTCCCCCGATCGCATGGCCCCTTGGGCCGGCAGCAGCGCCAGCGCTTCCGTTTCATCGTCCTTCAGCTTTTCCCTCAGAAGCTCCTCCACACCTCTGTCCAATCGATCCAGGTATCCGCCCTGCAGACAGGCGTAGCAGCCCAGCTTTCTTAAACCGACCTTCACGAAATCGTTGGTCGTTATTCTTATCCCTTCCTCGCAATAGACCGCGCATTCGGGGTAATACGAGGCGTCGTAGCAGGCTCTGGCCAATCTCGCCAGCCTCGCCTCTCCGCAGGAGCTCTTGTCCGCCAGGCGGTAAGCGCTGAGCGCGCCCGCGAAATTATTGCTCATGTACATGACGTCCCCCAGCCGCAGCGCCAGATAATTCCTCAGCGCTTCCGCTTCTTCCCTTTTGTTCAGCGCCAAACCTTCCCGCAGATACTCAAGCGCCGGATCCGCTTTGCCTGTTTCCAAAAGACACCAAGCCAAGTGCAACGAAGAAAGCGCCCGGAACTTCTTTTCGTCCTTCACCTCTTCCCAATAGGGCAGGGCCTCCTCATAGCGCCCCGCCTTCGTCAGAGCCAGGGCCAAATTAGCTTTCACTTCCGCCGCCTCGCCGATGCCCTCGCTCAAAAGGTCGCGAAAGATCTCCGCGGCGGACATAAAATGCCCGAGCTCCATTTCCGCCAGGCCGAATCCGAAGCGCGCCTTCCCCGCTTCTGAAAAATCAGGATAAGCCTTCCCAACTTTATCGAAAAGCTCCGCCGAGTCCTCAAACCGCCTGATCCTGTAGGCCGCCACTCCCCCGAAATAAGTCATGCGGGGAAAATAATTCGACATCGCCTCCTCTTCCCCGTAGCGCTCCAAAAACGTGCGCGCCGCCAAAAAGGCGTTGGTCGCCTCTCCTCTTTTCAGCGAAGCGTAAGTAAAACGAAAAAGTCCCGCCGAATCGAGATCGTCAAGCTCTCCCCCAAAAACAAGGCAGAGCCACAGGACACTTATTCCGGTAGCTATGATAATTTTCTGACCGCGCATATATTGCTCCCAATATATAAGCGGTCGCGAAAACGAAAAAATTGCGTTAGCTTACTTCAAAGGCCCTATGGTAAAGGAAAGCGAGTAACCGCGCGCGGTGTCGATTATGTCGCGCTGCATGGGCGGAGGTCCGCAGCTTGCGCCTCCCAATCCCCTGGTCTCGGCGTAGATCCCGAACTCCGTCTTCCCTGAAGGCGGTAATTCCGGCGGATGGGTGTATTCTATCAGTTCCAAAGGCGAATAAGGGTTGACGCAGATCGCGAAGGGCTTCCCTAAAGAAGCGAAGTAAAGCACGCCGTTTTCCGTCATGAAGATGATCTCCCGGACGTCCTCTCTGTTGCCGCTATCCTGGTTGCGAGCGTAAGGGACGTAAAAATCTACAGCCCTCATCGAATAGCGACCCAAAAAGGCGCCGGACTTCCTGTCGCGGTAGTTCTCATAAGGCCCCGCACCGTAATATTCCAACATAGACTTGGTGTCAAACACGAAATGATAGCCGATCCTAGCGAGCTCGATTTTCGTTCCGGAAGGCTTGATCTCGCTTTCGCAAACAAGCTTTCCGTCTTCCCTGATCGTCCACTTGGTCGTGACCTCGAAGGAAATGTCGTTTAAAGCTTCGCCGCAATATACAAGCTCGGCCTTCACGCCTCCGTAATTATTGAGTTCCCAGCTGCTCCCTCCCCTCCAGCGAACCACCGACTTGAAGGAAAAGCCGTCTTCTTCGCAGGAGGGCATAGAGATCGATCTCACCTCCGGTTTCGGTTCGATCAATCCCAGTTTTGCCAATTCCCGGCCCAAGCCTTCCTCGTTAGAGCTGGGCGCGCGGAAAACATCCAGCGTCATTGGCGCCTTAAGCCATTCTTTGTCCAGCTTTTCTCCGGTTCTAACGGACGAAAGGGTGCCGGTCCTCATACTGAACGCGTAGCGAACGCCCGGCCGGGTGAAAATATATTCCTCCGGGGAGAAAGTACCGTCCAGCTTGTTTGTTTCCGCGTTTGGCAGTTTCGGCAAACCTTCGGCTTTGCGCACGGGATAATCGATCTGGTCCTCCGCCACGCTGGATCCGTTTTTCGTGAACCTCACCCTAAGCGAGACCTCGCCTCCCTTATCAAGAAGCTCCTCGACAATAGGCGGAACGTCCACAAGCTTTGTTTCGCCCGGGCCCAGCGGACCAAGAGGAAAGAAATATCCTTTCCCTTCCTGCCGCCCATCGCGGAATGCGATCCATTCGCAAAACACGTTTTCCGAATCCACGAAATAGTTTTTGTTTTTCAGCGCGATCTTGCTTGGATCGTTCGTGGCGAAGGCCGTCCAGTTCTGGAAAACGTGACGGATCTCGTAATAGCCGGGCTCCCTGGTACGGTCTGACAAAACGCAGCCGTTCATCACGAACTGCCCGTCGTTGGGATAATCGCCGAAATCGCCGCCGAAGGCTATAATACGTTTCCCGTTTTTGTCAAGATAAAGCCCCTGATCCACCCAGTCCCAGATGGTAGCGCCCATTATGACGTCCGAGCTTTCTATGGCGTCCTGGTAGTCCTTCAAATTCCCCATGGCGTTGCCCATGTTGTGTGCGTATTCGCAGATGTAGAAAGGCTTTTTGGCGTTGACGTCCGCGGCCTTCTGCTGGACCCACTCCACGCTGGGATACATGCAGCTTTCCATGTCAGCGCAGGACCAATCCCTCTCGTAGTGAACGGGACGCGTTGTGTCGCGTTTCTTGATGGCCGCGTAAGCCGCGGCGAAATTCTCGCCGGGTCCCGCTTCGTTGCCCATGCTCCAGATGATGACGGCGGGATGGTTCTTGTTCCTTTCCACCGCGGCCAGGTTGCGGTCCACCGTAGCTTTTTCCCATTCCTTGCAGTGCGAGAGCGAGCTTTCACCGTAGCCGTAGCCGTGGGACTCCACGTTGGCCTCATCCACGAGATACAATCCGTGGATATCGCAAAGATAATACCAGTAGTCGTCCTGGGGATAGTGGGAATTGCGCACGCAGTTGCAGTTCGCACCCTTCAGTTCGCGGATATCCAGTTCCTGCGTTTCAGGCGGCACGTAGTGCCCGTACATCGGGTGCGTCTCGTGGCGGTTCGCGCCCTTCAGCTTTATTTTCTTGCCGTTTAGATAATAGCGTCCGTCCTTGATCTCGCTCACGCGGAAACCGAACAAGGAAGAGACAAACTCGTTTCCGTTCTCCAAAACGATCTTGTAGCAGTTGGGCTCCTCCGCGCTCCAAAGCCGAGGCTTCTCAACCACGAAGCTTTTTTCTTTGCCGCTGTAAACAAGCTTGTCATCGAAGGTGTACAAATAAACCGTCACGTCCGCGTCGCAATCGACCTTAACGCGCCAATCGCCGGAAAACTCCCCTTCCTTAACGGGCGCGGCCGTCACGAAGAAATCGCGGATCCTCTCTTTCGGCCGGCGCAGCAGCCAGGCGGAGCGGAAAATTCCCGAAAGCCGGAACATGTCCTGGTCCTCGAGATAACTGCCGTCCGAATAGCGGTACACTTCCAAGGCAACCACGTTGCTGCCCGGATGCACGAAGGGGGTCACGTTGAATTCCGCCGGCGAGCGGCTGTTCTTGGAGAAGCCGACGTATTCGCCGTTCACCCAAAGATAGAAGAAACTGTCGACACCGTCGAATTTCAAAAAGACTTCGTCAGATTCCCAACCCTCGGGCAGATCGAAGTCGCGCCGGTAGCTGCCGATGGGATTGCGGGCGGAGTAATTGGTGTACTCTTTGGGCGGTTCCCCCATGACACACGATCCGCCCGGCTTGTCCATTGCGAAGGGATAGCGTATGTTCGTGTAGAGCGGCGTTCCCCAGCCGCCTTTCCCGTTGGCGCCCATGGCCTGCCAGGAGCAGGGCACCTTGATCACGGGCCACTCCGAAACATCGTATTCCGGCTTGAAAAAATCCTTGGGCCTGGAATCCGGATCCTTGGCCCAGTTGAAGCGCCAAGCGCTGTCGGAATCCAAACACACCTGCCGGTCGGAACAGCGCGGTAAAATTTTCAGCGCATCCTCAAGCGTGGAAAAGGAAGAAAAAGACGCGCGGACCGCTTCCCTGCCAAAAGAAAGCGCCTGATTGTCCTGCCATTCGTCGCCGCGTGGCAACGAGCCTATAGTGGTTAGCGTGCTGATCATAACAGTGATAAAGAATAAAGCTGCTCTCATGGAGAGCATTTTACCATACCTTTGATTTGACTTTCAACATAAGAAGTGCTAACATATCTCGCACAAAATGAAAAACGCGCCCGTGGCTCAATTGGATAGAGCGTTTGGCTACGGACCAGAAGGTTAGGGGTTCGAGTCCCTTCGGGCGTACCATATTTTCCGCCGGAGTTTCCGCTCCGGCGGTTTTTTTATTTTCAAATTGTGAACGTACTGCGTTCCAAATTCACGCCACAGTGTGGCACGAATTCATAAAAAGCGCTTAACTCCTTGCAAACACGCTGTTTTAAATTCGGTACACAGTGTGTACCGAATTCAGAAAACACTTAAACGCTTGCAAGAACGCCATTTCAAATTCGTGGCACACTGTGCCACGAATTCAGCAACGCTCGCAAAAACGGCTAACTTATTGGGCACACGCAACTTCAAATTCGGCACACACTGTGTGCCGAATTCAAAAAACGCTTAAATAGTTGCAAAATCGCTGTTTCAAATTCGTGGCACACTGTGCCACGAATTCATCAAAAATCGCCGAAAGCAGTTAACTCGTTGGGCAC
>JAFSWV010000013.1 GCA_017444325.1 bacterium
AAGTCTGGGAGAGTTCCACCGTGCCGTCGCAGGGAAGATTGGCGGCGCTCTGACCTAGGTCGAAACGCTGGAAGATCGTCATCCCGCTGTGCTTGGTTGAAGCGTTGATGGTGCGGTGGCGGAAGAAAGGAAGTTGGGCAAGATCGGTTACCGCGCCTTTGAATTTAATGTCGAGCGCCAGGTGCGAATTGCTGCTGACAAGCGCCGACCTTAAAAGCGTTACGTTAGCGGGGAAATTGTTGCTGGCCCAGAAAGGCACGAGCAGAAGTCGCTCCTCCTCCAGAGTAATGCCGGGATTCTTCTTCAGGAAGTCTTCGCTAAGGGCGCAGACGATGTGGACTGTAGCGTTCCCTTCTTTGTCATAGACCCAGCTTTCACGATAATCGAAGCAGGCAGTGAGAACTGCGGCTGCAAGGATCATTGTGAGAGCAAGGCGAAGTTTCATTTTCTTATTCAGTGATCAGATCTTTCAGCCAAACTTTCACTTCTTCAACGTTGGGTGCGGAAGTAAAGTTGCTGTTCAGAGGAGTGACGGAAATGAAATTCTGCTTTATGGTCAGGTAATCGGACTTGGGATCCTCGTCATCCGGCAGAAGCACGCCGCTGATCCAGAAGTAATCGTTGCCGCCAGGGTCGGTCCTGTGCAGATAGCGTTCGTGGAATTTCGTCTTTCCCAGCGTGGTGAGCTTGTAGCCCTTGATCTCTTCGAAAGGAACGTTGGGAATGTTGACATTGAGGATAACGCCTTTGGGAGCGGATCTCAGGTCGATCTTTGAGAGCCTCTCCTTCGCCGCTCTTGCTCCCGTCTCAAAATAGAACTTCCCGTCTTTGGAATCGTCCATGGAAAAAGCAAAGGCGGGAACATTGAGCATGTTCGCTTCGCTGGCGGCCGCTACCGTTCCGGAATAAATGATGTCGGTCGAGAGGTTGGAGCCTGGGTTCAAGCCGATCAAAACGCAGTCCGGCTGGTCGCAGAAGGAAAGCAGGGCTATCTTCATGCAGTCCGCGGGAGTGCCCGTCGCAGCGTAAGCTTTGACGTTGGGCAGCAGTTCTTTTTTCTTCAGGATTATCGGTTCCCTTAAAGTGATGGCGTGGCTGATGGCGCTGCGCTCCCTTTCCGGAGCAATTATCGTCACTTCATTTTCGCCCGCTAAAGTTTCGGCCAGGACGAGTAGTCCCTCGCAATAGATGCCGTCGTCATTGGAAAGTATAATCTTCATATGTATGATTATAGCAAATTTTCCTTACCCTAAAAGGCCTCAGATGTATTTCCGGAACTCCCGACTCGTCGATCAGAATAAGAGAATAAACATAGCCAACTCTTCGCTTTCTCAGGCCGTTCTCGATCAGAAAGGCCCTCGAGGCTTTGATGATCCGCTTTTCCTGGGGAAAGGAGAGCGCCCTTACGGGGAAGAAAACGTTTTTACTTCTGGTCTTGACCTCGACGAAAAGGATAACGTCATCCTTGGCGGCAATAAGGTCTATCTCACTCCTCGAAGAGCGATAGTTGCGAGAGATTATCCGGAAGCCTCTTTTTTTGAGCTCTTTTGCCGTCAGATCCTCCCCCAGCTTTCCCCTTCTTTGCGCCTCGGTCTTCGTCGAGGCCTTCGACGTAGAAAGTTTTGCGGTGAATTGGCGAGCGACCAAGTTTTTGTAATGCTTTAAGATGGAAGGCAGTCCCATAGCCTTTGTTCTTTGCGAGATCATATCCCGGATACTTTTCATCCAATTCCAGCATGATATGGTCCCTGGTTACCTTCGCGGCGATCGAAGCCGCCGCGACAGCTAAACACAGACTGTCCCCTTTTATGACCTTCTCCTGGGGGATCCCAAGGTCAGGTATGGCCGTCCCGTCCACCAGAACGAACCCGGGAGCCACCTTCAATCCCATGACCGCGCTCTTCATGGCCCTGTGGGTGGCTCTCAAAATATTCGTTTCATCTATTTCCTTAGCGTCCGCCATGGCGATGGAGATCTCAAACGGACTGTCACTTCTCATGAGGCGCTCGAAAACGTATTCCCTTTTGCTTTCCGAGAGCTGCTTGGAGTCAAAGATCTCCATTAACCAGGGAAATTCCTCGGCGCTTGGAAAGTTTTTCCCGTGCATGGCCGCGGCGCAGACGACCGGCCCGCAAAGCGGACCTCTGCCGGCTTCGTCAACCCCGGCCACCAGGTCAAAAGTGTTAAGAATTTCCGTTTCCTTTGCCAGCAGCTTTTGGAAACGAAGCGCCTTTTTGTTTTCACTTTCGGTTTTCTTCATACCACTTGGCCCACTGCTCGTAAGTGGTGAGATTCTGGCCGGTCTGTTCCTGCAGGATCGAGACGGCCATCTGGCGGACTTCGTTGTACTGGCTAAGCAGGCCCTGCTCAATTATGGGCTGCAGGGCGTTGTGGCTTCCCTCCTCGTGCAGCTGCTCAAGCAGCGTAAGAGATGTTTCCTGCGTGTCGGCGTCGCCTTGCTTGAGCGCATAGTCAAGACTTGGCATCATGCAGTCGTCGACCAGCATGGTCAGCATGTCGAGGGCGTTCTCCCTGACATCCTCGTTGGGATCGTTCAGGGCCTGCATGATAATGTCGTTCAAACTTGCTTCCGGAGTCAAAGTCGCAATGCATTCAAGGGCTTCTTCCCTAAGGTCGGGATCTGAATCTTTCAAAGCTTTCTCCACGCCCTCCACGACCGCGGGATCGTCAATGGCTTTCATCGCCTCAACGGCCAGCGTCCTCACTTCCTCGTCCTTGTCCTCCAATGCCGCCAGGACCGCCGGCATGACCATCTTGTCGCCTATCATGGCTATCTGGTTCATCAATTCCAGTTTTTTCTCAGTTGGCGCGTTGCTGCGGAAAGCCGCCATGGTGTCTTCCACCAATCCCTTGGTGTCGAAGCCCGGAATGGGGTCGCCTTCCGGAACGAACATAACGGCCCTCTCGTGCCTCAGCTGGCGCATGGAGATAGTCTCCTCCGCGGCGGCGTTCGTTGAGGCGGCGTCCTGTATTATCTCAACTTTCGGCTTGCGCCGAGGCGTTCTTACCTTCCTTTCCGATACGCTTGTTCTGGGGCGGGGCGGTTCGTAGGGAACCGGTTTCTCGCGGTTCCTTAAGCCTAAGAATATCAAAACGCCCACTATGAGCAGCACTATGATGGTACCGGATAATTTAACGCCGTCTCTGGTTGTCATCACATTCTCCTAATTTCTGATTTCGCCTTTGCCGTCCGGCTTGATACCGGCAAGCTCGTCGCCCTGGATGGTTATCTCGTCCATTATGTTCTGAAGTTTTTCGCAATATGGGCTGAGGTCTTCCGCATCCTTGGGCACGACAAAGGGCGTGCCGAAAACTATGTGCACGGTGGCAAAGGGAAAGATTATCATGCAGCGGTCCCAGGAAGAGGCCCTGTAGCTGAACTTGGCGGAAACGCCAAGCGGAATTATGGGGATCCCCGTGCGCTGGGAGATCAGCACCATGCCCGGCTCTATCCTCTGTCTCGGCCCTCTGGAACCATCCAGAGCCATAGCCGTGTCCTTCCCGGACCTGGTTATTTTCAAAAGGTTCTTGAGCGCGCTGACTCCGCCCTTATGAGCAGAGCCTCTCACACACTCCACATTGAGAAGGTTGAAGTATGAGGCTAATATGTCTCCGTCCTTGCTCTGCGAGACCATCATGGAAAGCTTGTCGTACCCGAAATGGAAACGGTAGATGGCGGGCAAAAGCATTCCCCTGCCGTGCCAGGATCCGAAGATGATGTTCTCCCCTTTGTTTTCCCGGTCAAGGTAGAGCTTGTAGTTCTCCTCGTTGTGGAACTTGAAGCGGCAGGTCTTCATGTTGATCAAAGTCAGCCAATAGGCCAGCCTTGGTATGACCTTGAAACGCATGAAGGGTTTTTTAAAGATATTGTCAGCCATTTTTCTGATTATAACATAAAGAGTCTTTCGGTATTTGCCGTCACAGCCTCATCTATCTCTTTCAATGTAAGGTTCCTGAGCTTAGCGTGAGCCAGCGCTATCTCCACGACGTAAGAGGGCTCGTTGCGCCTTCCGCGGTTCGGTTCAGGCGCCATATACGGGCAGTCCGTCTCCACCAGAAGTTTGTCGAGCGGTACGACCATGGAGGCGCTTCTCTGCAGCTGCCCGTTCTTGAAAGTGATGGGCCCGCAGAAAGAGATGTGATAGCCCAGCTCCAGAAAACGCTCCGCGCTCTCCGCGTCATAGGAGAAGCAGTGCACCTGTCCTCTGAGTCCCGGATGCTCTTTCAGAATAGCCAAGGTGTCGTCCCTGGAGTCCCTGGAGTGGATGACGATCGGCTTGTCCAAAGTTTTCGCGAGCTCAAGCTGGGAAACAAATGTCGCCCACTGCACTTCCTTCGGATGAATGTTGTTGTGGTAATCAAGTCCGATCTCGCCTATCGCAACCGCTTCCTTTTCCTTGAGGAGAAGCTTGATCCTCTCTTCAGCCTCAGGACTGTATTCCCCGGCGTTCAGGGGATGGATGCCGATCACGGCTCTCAGTCTCTCGTTGCTTTTCGCCAGCGCAAGCGCCTGGTCGTTCCTTTTCTCTTCGCCGCCTATGACGATGATCTTGGAAAGGCCGCGGTCCCAAGCCCTCCTGAGCATGGCCTCCCTGTCCTCGTCGAAGACCTCGAACTGAATGTGAGCATGGCTGTCTATCATCAGCATTCCTCCAGGCTTTTCTGCTGGGGAGCGAGAAAAATACCGCCCTCTTTTGTCACGTACATGCAGTCCTCTAAGCGCATGCCGATCTCACCAGGAATGTAGATGCCTGGTTCGTCGCTGAAAGTCATGTTCTCCTTAAGCGGCATTTTGTTTCCCCGGCAAAGATAGGGCCACTCGTGTCCGTCCAGACCGATGCCGTGTCCCAGGCGGTGCGTGAATGTTTCATAGTCATAGCCGAAGCCAGCCTTCCCCAAAACTTCCCTGGCCGCCAGGTCCGGCGCCTCCAGAGGATTCCCGACTTTGGCGGCGGCTCTGGCCGCCTCCTGGGCTTCTTTCAAAACCTTGTAAACTTCCCTTTGCCTCTCACTCGGTGTTCCAAAAACTACGCTCCTGGTGATGTCGCTCGTGTAGCCCTCGACTTGGCAGCCTGCGTCGCAAAGCATAAGATCGCCCGCTTTCAGCTTCTGCGGGTACTTAGTCCCGTGAGGGTACGAGGCCGCTTCGCCGAACAGGACGAATCCTCCGCCTTTGCAGCCGCGCGCCAGACACTCTTTGGCGACAAGCTCCGACATCTCGATATTCGTCATGCCTTCCTTTGCGCAGGCGAAAGCCGCCCCTACCGCCTCGCCGATTATGGCGTTGGCGTGCGCCATGATCTTAAGTTCTTTTTCGCTCTTCACAGCCCGGCAGAGCCTCACGATCATGCCGGCGTCGCCGGCGCCCTGCCTGGCCGCTTTTTCAAATTCCGTGTAATACCAGAGCGGCAGCGTGTCTTCCAGTCCGACCTTCCCCTCGAAAGCCGACAATTTCCGCGCTACCATTTCGCAGGGATCTTGGTCTTCCTGCCAAGGAATAACTTCCGCGTCCTCCCCGTAAATTTCGCGCATCCTTCTTTCCTCAAAGGAGGGGCAAATGTAAAAATACGTTCCGTCGCATTTGATGACCAGAGCGTAGAGACGGTCGCTGTAACCGCCGCGCGCTCCGCAGAAATAGTATAGATTTGACGGCCCGGCCACTACCAGACCGGCGTAATCGCTTTCCCTTAGCAGCGCGGCCGCTTTTTTAATTCTCTCCTCGCGGTCGCTTTTAGTTATTGGCGCAACATCCCTGGCGTTCAGCATATCT
>JAFSWV010000121.1 GCA_017444325.1 bacterium
AGATCCGATCTTGAAAAGATTTGGGAAGCCTTTTTCCGGAACGCTGAAAACGCCGTCAGACGGCAGCGTGTTCAGTTCGATACCCAAGATCCTGCCTTTCTGAAAAACGCAGGCGGCGTCGTAAAGCCTGCCCTCAAGGAAGAGCGGCAGCCCGGCGACGCAGACCGCGTCGGATTTGGCAAGCTTGGATACAAGCTCTTTGAGAGCGGAAAGCGCGCGCTTGGCAAGGCTGGGATGCCTGAAAAGGTCGCCGCAGGTCGCCCCGGTTAGCGAGAGCTTAGGGAAAACGATCAGCTGCCCCTTCTTAGCCGCGGCTTCTTTCGCAAAAGCGATTTGGGAAGCCGCGTTCTCAGCGCAGCCTCCCAACACCAGACGCGGCACAGCCGCGCAGACTCTTACGAAGCCGTAGTCGGGCATCCTTTACACTTCTCCGAGTTCCTGGCGTTGTATCTTGGCCAGATACTGGTCGGCTTCCTCGTCGCTCGCGAAGACCTGTTCGGCCGGCAGGGCGCGGATGATCTCGATGACCTTGGCGACCTGGGGCTGCGGCTTGCTGATGACGACGACGCCCTTCCTCTGCAGGACGCCTTTCTGGAGCTTGAAGATCACTCTGATGCCGGCGCTGGAGAGGAATTCCAATTCCGCCAGGTTCAGGATGATGACCTTGGCTTCCGCGGAAATGATCGTATCGGCAGTCTTCTCAAAATCAGGGGAAGTTATGCTGTCAAGGCGGCCTTTAAGGAAGATGGTGTAGCCTCTCGGTTCCCTGGGCGTAACCGTGATCTTCAGGTTGTCGTTCTCGACCACCTTAGGCGCTTCCGTCATTTTTTCGACCGCTTTGGAAGCCAGCTTCTCCAGCTCTTTCTGCTGAAGCATGGCGAGGTATTTGTCCGCCGCTTCGATATCCTGGAAGATCTTTTCAGGCGGCAGGGCTCTGACCACTTCCAAAACTTTCGCGACCTGAGGCTGCGGCTTGCTGACGATGACAACGCCCTTTTCTTTCAGGACGCCTTTCTGCAGCTTGAAGATCACTCTGATTCCGGCGCTGGAAATGAACGTCACGCCTTCCAAATTCAAAATGACGATGCAGATCTTCTCAGACAGGATCTTGTCCACCACGGCTTCAAGTTCGGGAGCGGTAACAGTGTCAAGGCGTCCGGTCGGGGCAATGATCACGCCGCCTTCCTTTCTCGGGGTGACTTCGACCTTGAGGTTCTCACCCACGACGGTCTCGGCGCTTTTGGCGCTTGCCACTCTTTCAAGTTCCTTTTCCTGGATCGCCGCAAGGTATTTGTCGGCCTCTTCCGTGTTTTCGAAGATCTGTTCCTTGGGCATGGCGCGCACGATTTCAAGCACTCTGGCGACCTGGGGCTGCGGCTTGCTGACGACCACCACGCCGCGGTTCCCAAGAACGCCCTTCTGAAGTTTGAAGATCACTCTGATACCGGCGCTGGAGAGGAAATCAACACTGCCGAGGTCAAGGATGATGACCTTCACCTTGTCTTTCAAAATTCCGTCGACAGCCGCTTCAAAGTCGGGAGCCGTTACGCTGTCAAGGCGCCCCTGCGGGGCCACTACAAGTCCTCCTCCTTTGCGGGGAGAGATCTCAACGTTCAATGCCATAGTTTTTTCTCCTTAAATTTTTACAGCGTCATGATCTCGTTGTCTTTGGCCTTGACCAGATCATCGACTTTCTTGCTGAAGTTATCGGTTTCGGTCTGCACGCTCTTTTCGCCCTGCTTGCGCTGGTCTTCGGTCAGGACTTTGTCCTTTTCCATCTTTTTCAGCTTCTCTATGGTGTCGCGGCGCAGGTTGCGCAGATTGACTTTCGTTTCTTCGCTGTACTTTTTCGTCAGCTTGGTGAGGTCGCGGCGGCGCTCTTCCGTCAGTTCGGGCATGGGCAGCCTGATGACGCGGCCGTCGTCCACAGGAGTGATGCCGATGGGCGAAGCCTGGATGGCGCGGCAGATAGACTGAACGCTGTTGACGTCGAAAGGCTCGATCTTCAGCGTCCTGGGCTCCGGGACCGTAATGTTGGCTAAGCTTTTGATGGGCGTAATGGCGCCGTAGTATACGACCTTGATGTCCTCGACGAGGCCGGGCGAAGCCTTGCCGGTCCTGATCTCCTTGAACTGGTAGGTCAGGTGGTCCAGGGCTTTCTGCATACTGGTTTGCAGCTCTTTGATCTGGGCTTTGTAGGGCATAATCACTCCTTAAGGGGTATAGGTTTACATTATTTATAGATTTTACTATTTCGCACGGATAGTGTCAACGCTTCTTCCTGTTTCCACAAGTATTGCTAGCATTTTGGAAAAAGCTTCCTTTTTCCCCTGCCGAAGCTTTAAAATTTATTTACCCTGCCCCCATGAAAACTTAATCGAAATATGCTGACCAAAGCTTATTCTTTCGCCTCCTACGGCTCTCAGGCCCGGCTCGTCACCATCGAGGTAAACGTCTTCGACAAAAGCAGCAGCGAATACGGGCTGGAATTGGAGGACGACAAACAATCGACTTCCATCATCGGCCTTCCCGACACCGCCGTCAGGGAAAGCAAGGAGAGAGTCCGCAGCGCGATGCTGCACGCCGGACTCCGCTACCCCAAAGGCGAGATCATAATCAGCCTGGCGCCCGCCGATCTGAAAAAGCACGGCCCGGCCTTCGACCTTCCGATCGCGCTCTGCCTGGCCGCCTGGTCCGGGCACCAGAAAGACCTCGACCCCACTTCTACGGAATCCAAGATCGCTTCTATCGGCGAGCTCTCGCTGGACGGCAACCTGCGCTCCGTCAGGAACGTCATCAGCTGCGCCGTAGCCGCCAAGAAACTGGGCTTCCGCTACCTTATCGTCCCGAAAAGCAACGCCAGGGAAGCCGCTCTGGTGAAAGATCTTGTCATCATTCCGGCCGGCAGTTTCCAGGAAGCGCTGGAAGCTTACCTCTCTCCCGCGAAAAGCACCTCCGTCGCTTTCGACCGCAATCTCCTGAAAGCCGCTTCCTTCAGTTATGACTGCGATTTCAGCGAGATAAAAGGGCAGCTTGCCGCCAGGAGAGCCGCCGAGATCGCGGCCGCCGGGGGCCACAACTTGCTGCTCTTCGGGCCGCCGGGCTCCGGAAAGACGCTTTTGGCCAGAAGACTGCCGACGATCCTGCCGCCCCTTTCGGAAGAGGAGCTCATCGAGAGCATGCAGATCTATTCGGCAAAGGGACTCGTCCCGAAAGACATCAGGCTCATGATCCGCCGTCCCTTCCGGTCGCCCCACCATTCCGTTTCCCTGTCAGGACTGATTGGCGGCGGGCTCCAGATCGAGCCCGGCGAAGTGTCGCTGGCCCACAACGGCGTTCTGTTTTTGGACGAATTCCCGGAGTTCGCCAAGAACGTGCTGGAAGCTCTGCGCCAGCCCCTGGAGGACGGTTTCGTCAACATCGTGAGAGTATCTGGCTCCATGACCTTCCCGGCCTCCTTCATGCTGGTGGCCGCCATGAACCCCTGCCCCTGCGGGTATCTGGGACATCCTGTCAAGAAATGCAAATGCCCGCGCCGCGTAGTGGAAGCTTACCGCGCCCGCGTCTCCGGCCCTCTCATGGACCGCATCGACATGCACGTGGAGATGCCTTTCGTCCCCTACGAAGAACTTACTGGCAAAGAGGCGCCGGAAAGCTCCAAAGCGATCAGAGAGCGCTGCCTGAAGGCCAGAAGCGTGCAAATTGAGCGCTACAAGAAAACCAAACTGAGAAACAACGCCCAGCTTAACAGCGCCGCCGCGCAAAAATACTGCCCGCTTGCCAAAGAAGCGGAGAGCGCCCTAAGGTTCGCCGTAACGAAAATGGCCCTGTCCGCCAGGACTTACACAAGGATTTTGAGAGTGGCGCGCACGATCGCGGACTTAGGCGGCAGCGAAAAAATAGAGGAGCGGCACATCCTGGAGGCGCTCCAGTTCAAAGGCTTCAAGGAAGACACGCCCGGTTAATTGATCTTGACGGCCACGAGCGTGACGTCGTCGTAAGGCGGCTCGCCCTCTGTGAATTTGGCCAGACGCCCCTGAATTGATTGGAGAGCTTCGTAGGGAGAAAGATTCCTGGCGTTCTCCAAAGCCACGGACAACCTTTCGCGCGTGAACTCTTCTTTCTTGCGGTTCAGGGCTTCCACGGCGCCGTCGGTGTAGAAAAGCACCATGTCCCCTTTTTGCAGCTGATAGGCGGTGTCTTTCAAAGACGGGCCAAAGATCTCGCTGTCGAGAATAGAGAGCACCATGCCCCTGTTTTCGCACGTCACGACAGGATTGCCGCCCAGAGCCGCCAGGAAGGGCTCGTGCCCGGCTTCCGCACAGAGCATCTCGCCGGTCTTGGTATTGATGACGGCGTAAGAGGCCGTGACGAACATTTCCTCAGGGATCAGCTGGATGAGATGCGTGTTGAGGTCGGTCAAAAGCTTTGAGGGAGAGAGAACGTGCTTGGAGAGCGCCGACATCAGAGCCCGGGTGGACGCCATGACAAGCCCGGCCGGGATGCCCTTGCCGGAAACGTCCGCCACCAGAATGCCTAAGTGATCCTCGTCAACCTCGATGAAGTCGAAATAATCCCCGCCCACGCGGTAAGCGGTCTTGTAGAAAGCCTCCGCTTCCACAATGCCCATCTGCGCCCTCGATTTCGGCAGCAGATGATTCTGGATGCTGGCGGCCGTCTCAAGCTGGGAATCTACGCTGGCCTTCTCCCTCACGCCTTCGATCATGGCGAGATAGTTGAGCGTCCAGCTGACTATTTCGGACATACCGCGGGCCAGCTCCACGTCCTCGCTGTCATAGGGGGCTTTGTGCGTCTTGTTGGCAATGACGAGAACGCCCGTGACGGCACCCTGGGAGCGGACCGGGACAACGAGCATTCCCCAGAGAGCGTAAACTTTGTAGCGCACCCTCTCCTCGCACTCGTTTTTCCCGAAAACAATGACACGCTTCTGATCGACGGCCGCGGCAAAAGGCGTCAGGTGCAGAGGGAAGGAAGTGTTCTTCAAATATTCCTGGAGCTTGGCGTCATTGCCGGCCACGAGCTTCAGCTTCTCTTCGCTGATGTCCAGGCAGCTCGGGAAAAGCCCGGAGCATTCGGAAAGCCTTAGCGTCCCCTGCTCCCTGTCGTAGGAAAAATAAGCGGCGCAGCCGCTGGCGAAGCTTTTTTGGGCTGACAGGATGAAGTGATTAAGAAGCGCGGCCTTCAGTTCTCCGCTGTTGGCGTTCTTGTCCTCGTAGTAAGTCCTGACCGTCTGGGAAACGTCGCCGAAAAGATTGACCAGGCTCTCCTCCGCTTCCTTCACGCGCTCGGCGTGCTTTTCAGCCTTTCTCGCCAGCCTTTTGGCGCGGGCCGCCTTTACAAGAGCGAAGATCCAAAGGACGGCCAGCAGAACGGAAATGGCAATCGGAAGATAATTCATCGCGAAAGCCCCCGGAATAGAATCAACGCTGCTGCTTGAGGAATTCGACCACGTCCTTGAATTCCACAGCGTTGCGCTCGTTTATTTTTGAAAGGGTAAGGTGGGCGTCCAGCATAAGGTCGGTTATTTCGACCTTGTCATGAGCTTTGCTGGCAATGGGAGAATATTCGCCCCCTTCGCCGGGAACAGCGTCCCTGATGTCGAGAATGTTTTGGAGGCCGAGCGTCGTGAAAATGTTCCTGACATGGTCGGAAACGTTGAAAAGCTTCAGCATATTTTCGCCTTCTTTTTTCGACTTCATGCTGAGCGCTACCAAGGTCCCGATGAAGGTGGAGTCCAAGGTCTCGCAGTTCGCAAGATCGATGAAAACGCCAAGCCCTTCCTCCAGGCTCTTCTTCACAAAATCACGGAAATCAGCAACGGTCTGGAACGTCCCGCGCCCGAAGATCTTTATGTAAGCGGTTCCGTTGGCAACGGCCGCCTCTATTCTGTTGTTGCTGTGCCCGATCATACTTTATTCCTCCATAGCCTTTACATAGTAGCAAAAGTCAAAAAAATTCTCAAATCGCGGCTACATCTGGGAAATAAGCAACCACTCAGCCATGAGGAAGTGGACGCGCTCTATTAGGGCGGAAAGCCTGGACATGAAGGTGTTGCCGAAGAAGGCGCCCAAGGCGATCATCAGGTACCAGCGGCCGATCTTCGAACTGCTTTTCACGATCGTATTTTTGTTGCCGAAGGCGAAGAAGAAGTACATCAAAACGGAGACCGTGCCGATCACGAAAATAGCGTTCTCACAGCCGGCGTAGAAGCGGTCTAACAACGTCGCGCCCGGCATGACATATTCGGACGGGCAGACGTTCTTGAAGGTGCCGGTGATCTGGGGAATAAGCTGGTTGAAAGTGTCCTTGAAAGCAAGTCCCGCGCCGGCGCCCAGGGAAATGCACATGGCGATGCGGCTGACCCAGAAATATTTTTTGCTGTACTGGAAATACCACAAAAGTCCGATCACACCCGCGAAGATCAAAGCGATGGTCGCCGCGTCCCCGCCGGTCCAGCCGTTCTGGCTCACGTTGACTATGGCTTTCTTGATGGGAACGAGCCACTGGCTGTAAAGGTTCTGGCGCATGACCACGGCGCAGCTGTATCCGGTGGCGCAGCCAAGCAGCGCGTGTTCGAAGAAGCGGTAGAAGGGATTTTCCTTGAAGAGAAAAGAATAGACCGCGATGCAACTGAGAGCCGCGACCCAGGTCTGCAGGCGGTAAACGCCGAGGTTCGGAAGATCGAGGTCTTTCACTCTGGCGGCCACGGCGGGAATGCTCCCCGCCCTGAATTCGCCCCAGACCGCCAGGCCGAGGACCACTACGCCAAGGATCATCCAGAAGATCTTACCTGTAAATTTTGACATGATCAGCCCTCCTTACGCCCTGCCTCTTTTTGACTGCCACTTGGACATGAACATGGCGAAATTGCTGATAAGAATGGAAACGACCACAAAAAGCGTCGCGAAAGACTGGACGCTCACGGTCTTGGTGCCGATGCCCGTTTCATTCACGATGCCGGCTTCCATAACGCGCTTTTCATAAGCGGCGGCGCCCGCCGCGCCAGCAAGGAGCCCGCAGAGCTGGCCGGAGTCGAGGTACGGATAAGCCGTCGAGCTTTCGATGCCGGCGGAACCCGCCGCCAAAGGCGTTCCGTAAACGGACTGCACGAAGCCGATCCAGGGGATGCCGCCCCAGGAATAGGCCACGCGGTAAATGAGCGAAACGTCCGCGATGGAGCGGAAGTTCTTCATCATCGGGATCTCGTTGAGGTCGCGCCCGTTGATGTCTTTGACAACGAAGCCGTGGATGTCCTTGGCTAAGCTTTGCAGCGTCACGCCGCCGGCGTTGACGATCGCCTGGAACATGACGTAGTCTTCGCCGTCCACTTTGTTCATCTTTTTCGCGACTTCGTCAAGAACCTGGCGCCCCAGCTTTTGGCCTTCCACGTTGGTAGTCCAGGTCACGACCATGAATTTTATGTTGCGGGCGAAGAGGTGCTGGATGACGGCCTTGAACTGGCCTTCGCATTCTCCGCGGTTGCCGGCGCCGTAGTCGCAGTCTATTAGCACCGCTTTGTCGGGCGGCAGGCTTTCGATCCTGTCATAGAGCTTGCCTACCCAAATGGGGTTCGGCACGGGCATCTTTATCTGGATCATTTCAAAGCCGATGACCACCACCGCGAAGAGCGCGTAGAGAATTCTCGGATCGCAGAATTGTATTCTGTCCCAGAGCGAGCGTTTCTTGTTTTCAGGAGCCATAACTAATCCACCGATGAATATACGCTGTTATCGAGTCCGAGCCAGATTCGCAAAGATATCGCCACGCTGCCAATCAGCGTTCCAATAAGGACCGCGCGGTAAGCCGCGGCGTTCAAAACGCTCAAAAGTTTGGAGGAGAGCCAGGGCAGCTGCAGAAGCTTCCAGCTCTCGGGAACGAGCGAGGCCAAGAGTTCGCCGATCGGCATCTGACCGACCATGCAGACGATAGCCGCCGCCATAAGGAAGCCCGCTTCCAGGCTCCTGACCTTGAAGGAGCGGTAGGCCGCGCTGATCATGTAGAAGGTGATCATCGAGAAGACCGCGCTGCCCATGGGCGCCTGGATGGCGTTGAATAAAAAGTCGAAGGAGGTCTTCCAGATAGTGCCTTTCGCCTCGTCGGTCTGGCCCTTCAGAGCGCAGACGATCATGACGGCCAGGAAGATCAGGAAGACCGCGCTGTAGCCGGCGTTCTTAAGGAAATTCCTAAAGGGCGCGCCGCCGCCGGGAAGCTTCTCCTCGCCAACCGGCGCGTTGTAATTCAGAGCGCTCTGGTAGATCTTCTTTCCGTGGAAGAGCATCAAGTTGATCATCGCGATGAAGATCGCAAACGAACCCACGACTGTCAGGAACTTGCCGGCCCATTCGGTGCCGTAGGAAAGGTACGTCGGCCTGGGCGAAGCGCCCACTTTCTTATAGACCGTCATCTCGGGAGCCAGGGGTTCGCCGTCGCCCTTATCGCGGAGATTGACAGCGCAGAGCGTCGTTTCGTAAGGCGAATCGATGGGGCGGGCTTTCTGCATTTTTTTCGTGCCGAGGTAGAGCGTCCCGTCGCTCGTGTCCATTCTGCCACCGGCGTAAATGGTGTCGTTGGTGCCGTTGCCGGCCGGCGCTTTCCAGCTCTTGGGCGTCCAATTTCCCCCGCCCTGCCTGAACTCCACGATCTCCCTGTCCATGACATAGACGAGGACCGGAGCGTCCCCTTCTTTGTAAACGTCGAAAGCGTTGGGGGATTTTTCCAGCAGCGCCGTGGAAACCAGCGGCTGGGCGTCCAAAGTCAGGTGCTTGAGGTCCGGTCCGGCGGCGTGCCAGACGCGGTAAGTCATGGTGAAAAGATAGACGTCCCAGCTGCCGCCCTTATAGTCGGCGGCAAAGCTCTTGATGCGGTCGGGTATCTGGCCGTTGGGCGCGTTCTCGAAAGTTTTGAAAACATCGTTGGTCGAGATCACGACCGGGCCTTTCTTTTTGAAAGTCTGGCCGTCGTCAGAGCTCACGGCGTAGCAGAGCACGGGCTCCTTTTCGTTCTGGCCGAGATAAAGCAGCGTCAGACCTTCCGGCGTGATGGCGACGTCCGGTTCAATGAGTCCGTACTGGTCGAACTTCAAAAAGAGCGAGCGCTGCAGGCAGGGTTTTTGATCCTTTTTCCATTTGCCGGAACTTTTGACCATGCGGCCTATTATCCCGCGGCCTTTGTAGTAATTGCCAACGTAGAACTGCAGCTTCTTCCCGTCCTTTTCAACGCAGACCGGGCTTCCGACCTCGTAGGAGTCGAACTCGCCGCCCACTTTCTCAGGCAGGATGTACTCCAAGAAGAAATACAAGCCGACCAGGAAAGCGATTATTTTCAAAACATTGCGTTTACTCATATCTTTTTACCACTGTAGCAGCAGGCGCAGGTAATCGGTCTTCTGGAAGATCGTAAGCAGCAGGCTGCCCAATACGATGAGGATCAGAAGCACCAGTTTCGAATAGTCCTGTCCGACCAGGCTGCCCGTCAGCACGGGGTCCCGGTTGAAGTAGGCGCCCGCGGCGTAGAACTCTTCGCCGAAGACCGTATAGTCGCAGGAGACCATGAAGAAGGGCACCTGATAGAAGCTCGGCGTGCAGGCGATCTGGAAAGCGCCCGCCTGCTGGCCCGCTTCCGCCAGCATCATCGACTCAAAGCCGTAAGTGCCGAACATGAAGTTCGCGCCCACGTGCTCGCGCTTGATCCAGCCCGCGATGCCGGCGCCCAGGGCCGACTGGTTGCTTGACATATACCTCAGGCAGTCCTCGACCGCGAACATGCCTTCCTTGCCCATGGCCGCGTAACCGTCCTTCCAGAATTCCTCCGCCATGGCGTAGGCCAGGGGCTGGGCCAGGGGGACGTAAACAGGCATGGAGAGTTTCGCTGCCTTCCTAACCACGTAGCCCATGACCGCCAAAGAGCAGAAAAGATTGACGGAAAGGTCGTCAAAGCCCAGGTTGAACATGATGGGCCTGTCCTCCTCCGCGGCTCTTCCTATGGCGTCGTCAATGACCTTGAGGCCGTTGATGGGGCGCAGGAAAACTTCCTTGCCCCTTTTCGTCAGCATTATCATGGTGATAATGAAGCCGGAAAAGAGCAGAATGAATATGATTATGGGCAGCGTTGCGTGATCCATACTTTCTCCAGTTAATCAGTAGAGGTGATTATAGCAAAAATCGCCCTTCCCGCCAAAGGGAAGCCTAAACGCGCCCCTCTCCTCGGCTTTCAGCGCTTTCACGCCCGTTATGGTATAATCAATAAGTTAAGTCAAGTGAATAAATAAAACGGAGAAACAAGAAATATGCGCCTTAAACTGCTTTTGCCGCTCCTTACCCTCGCTCTGGCGCTGGGGGCTTTCGCGTCCGACGTGAAAGCACCGAAAATTGCCTACGTTGACACCGAGACGGCTCTCAACAACAGCAGGGAATACAAAGACTGCTCCCTGGCGCTTTTGGACGTCCAGGACGACAAGGAAGAAGAGCTGAGAAAAATGACCAGCGAGATAGACGCCCTGGGCGACAAGCTGAAAGTTTTGTCCGAAGCCAAACGCCAGGAAGAGGAAGCCAAATACCAGGCTCTGATCGCCAAGGCCAGCCGCTTCGCCGAGGACACCGACAAATCGCTGAGGGAACAGCGCTCATTGGACCTCAACAGGATCGCCAACAAACTGAAAAGAGTCATCGAAGACATCGGCCAGAAGGAAAAATACACCCTTATAATAGACCTCAAGGCCATCGTTTACTTAGACCGTTCCGAAATGAAAGACCTGACCGACGACGTCGTTTTAAAGCTGAACGACGACTACGCCAAGGAAAAAGAACGCCAGAGCAAGACCCCTAACCGCGTAAAATAATATGAAAAATCAGATATTCACCGCCTTTATGATTTCCGCCCTCGCCTTAAGCTCGTACGCCATGAGCTTCGCCTACGTCAACACCGAAGACGTATTGCAGGGCAGCAAAGAGTTCAAGGAATGCGAAAGGAAAGCCCTGACCAAACGCGACCTCAAAACGGAAGAGATCGCCCAGATGTCCGCCCAGCTGGACAAGCTGGAAGCGCAGATCGCCGCTCTGTCGGCGGAAAAGAGCGCGCCCTTAAGGGAGCAGTACGCCAAGGATTTCGACCGCATCGAGCGCTTCAAAGAGCAGGCTACGGAAGAGATCACGGCCCAGCACAGCCACGACATGGAGCGCATCGCAGGCAAGATCCGCAACATAATTGAAAAGATCGGAGCACGCGACAACGTCTCCCTCATGCTCGACCTTAAAGCTATCCTCTACCTCGACCAGAAGGTCGTCAAAGACTACACCAAAGAAGTCACGAACGAGCTGAACCGCCAGTACGACGAGGAACTCGAAAAATTAAGAAGCAAACTTCCCTTAAGCAAATAACCATTAAGGAATAAATAAATGGAAATTCCCGTTTCCGTCATCGCAGGTCTTTTGGAAGCCGAAGTCAAAGGCGATCCCAACACCATCGTTTCCGGTTTCGGCGGCATCAACGAAGCCAAGCCGGGCGACATCACCTTTCTGAACGTTGAGAAGTACATCCCCTCACTTATGACGACCAAAGCGGCCGCCGTTCTGGTGAGGGCGAGCCTCAACATTCCCGAGAACTGCCCGCCGACCCTGATCATCGTCCCCGACCCGCAGCTGGCCCTGCAGAAACTTTTGGAGAAGGTCGCTCCGCCGAAAGTCGAATTCGCGCCCGGCGTGCATCCGACCGCCGTCGTCGCCCCCTCAGCGGTCTTGGGCAAGAACGTCTCCGTTCAGCCCTACGCCGTCATAGAGGAAGGCGCGACCATCGGCGACAACTGCGTGATCGGCGCCTTCTGCTACGTCGGCCACTTCACCGAGATCGGCAACGACAGTTTCCTCTATCCGCACGTGACGATAAGGGAACGCATCAAGATCGGCGAACGCGTCACCATCCATCCTGGGACTGTCATCGGCGCCGACGGTTTCGGCTACCTTGAGATCAACGGCAAACGCGAGAAAGTCCCGCAGATCGGCAACGTCTCTATCGGCGACGACGTCGAGATAGGCGCCAACACCTGCATCGACCGCGCCAGGCTCGACACCACGATCGTGAAACGCGGCGCCAAGATCGACAACCTCTGCCAGATCGCGCACAACTGCGAGGTCGGCGAAGACTCCGTCATGTGCGGCTGCTCCGCCATGAGCGGCTCCACCAAGATCGGCAACCGCGTTATTCTGGCCGGACAAGCCGGCCTCAACGGCCACATCGAGATCTGCGACGACGTAATAATAGGCGGCCAGTGCGGCGTCACCAAAGACATCCACACGCCGGGCTTCTACATCGGCTCCCCCGCCACTCCGCACATCACTTACAAGAAACGCGAGAGCGTCGTCGTAAAGCTGCCTTTGATCCTGAAAGAACTCCACGACCTGGAAAAGGAAGTGGCGGCCCTGAAAGAAGAATTAGCCAAAGCAAAAGAAAACAAATGACCAAACAGACAACCATCGCCAAAGAAGCCAAGATCAGCGGCATCGGCCTTCACTCCGGCGAGATCACAAGCCTAAGGTTCCTTCCCGCCCCCGCCAACACCGGGATCGTCTTCAAAAGGACTGATCTTCCCATCCCGGGCGGCGTGGCTTTCCCGGCGCGAGTCCCTTCCGTACTCAACACCGACCGCAGCACCACGATCGGCAAACTGCTCCAGGTCCCGCAGTCCCCGCAGCCCGTCCCCATCGTGGTCCTGACCGTGGAGCACCTGATGGCTTCCATCTACTGCCTCGGCATCGACAACCTCTTCGTGGAAGCGACCGCCATGGAAACGCCCCTGATGGACGGCAGCGGCATAGATTTCGCCAACACTCTGAAAGAAGCCGGCATCGTCGAACTCGAAGAGGAAAGGCTCCCCGAGCTTACGGTGACAGAGCCCATCAAAGTCGAGCATGGCGACGCGACGATCGAGATACTCCCCGCCGACGAATACAAGATCTCTTACACCATGACGTATCCTCATCCCGTCATCGGCACGCAGTTCTTCGAGACCGTCGTCAACGAGGAAAACTTCATAAAGAACATCGCGCCAAGCAGGACCTTCGCCCTTTACAGCGAACTCTCGGCCCTGCTCAGCAGAGGCCTCATCAAAGGCGGCTCCCTTAACAACGCCATCGTCATAACGGACAACGCCATCCTAAGCAAGGACGGCCTCCGCTACCCTGACGAATTCGTGCGCCACAAAGTGATGGACCTGATCGGTGACCTCGCTCTTACGGGAAGAAGACTGAAAGCCCACGTCGTTTCCTCCCGTTCCGGACACACCTTGAACAACAAAGCCGCGGCGGCGCTCTTCGCCCTGGCTAGCAAAAATTAACATAAAACAAAATTAAAGATCATGGAAGAAACCAAAGCTCCTATAAGCCTCAATATCCAGGACATCATGGCGATTCTGCCGCATCGTCCTCCCTTCCTTTTAGTTGACAGAGTCGTGGCCACCGACTGCGACACCTACGTTGACGCCGTCAAGAACGTGACCATGAACGAGCCTTTCTTCGTCGGCCACTTCCCCGGCCAGCCCGTCATGCCGGGCGTCCTTATCATGGAATCCCTGGCCCAGGCCGCGGCTATCGTCGTTCTGTGCAACCCGAGGTTCAAGGGCCTCATCCCCTATTTTCTGACCATGGACAAAGTGAAATTCCGTAAACCCGTTCAGCCGGGCGACCAGCTTCACCTTAGGATCGACATCATCTCCATGCGCTCCACCATGGGCAAATGCAAGGCCGTCGCTTCCGTGGACGGACAAAAAGTCGCGGAAGGCGAACTAGCCTTCGCCGTCGTGATGAACAAAGAAGAAAAAGCAGAAAAGGAATAAAGCCCCCATGATCCATCCAACCGCAGTCATCAGCCCGGGCGCGCAGATCGCCCCGGACGTTGAAATAGGACCTTACTGCGTCATCGGCGAAAACGTCAGAATTGGCGCAGGCTCAAAACTGATGAGCCATGTGGTGGTTGACGGCCTTACGACCATCGGTGAAAGGAACACTTTCTTCCCCATGGCGGCCATCGGCCACAAGACCCAGGACCTGAAATACAAGGAAGGCAACAAATGCTACCTTGAGATAGGCAACGACAACGTCATAAGGGAATTCGCCACCATCCACTGCGCCACCCTAGACGGCAGCAAGACGATAGTCGGCAACAACAACCTTATCATGGCCTACTGCCATATCGCCCACGAGTGCATCTTAGGCAACCACATCATCATGTCGAACGCCGCGACCTTAGCCGGGCACGTCCAGGTCGGCGACTACGCCGTTTTAAGCGGCATGGCGGGCGTCCACCAGTTCTGCCGCATCGGCAAAATGGCCATGATCGGCGGCTGCACGAAAGTCACCATGGACGTCGCGCCCTTCACGCTCGTGGACGGCGTTCCGCCCCGCTGCGCCACCATAAACAGAGTCAGGATGAGCAGGCTCGGCATCCCCGACGAGACCATCCAGAAGATGAACCAGGCCTACAAGATCGTCTTCCGCCAGGAGATGAAACTGAAAGACGCCGTGGAAAAACTCAAACAGGAATACCAGGACGTTCCGGAAATAATGGAACTCGCGGACTTCCTAACCAAATGCGAGCGCGGCCTCACAAGGTAAAAAAAAAAGCGCAAAAAAAGAGCCCGCTTAAGGCGGGCTCTTTTTTTATTATTCCTTTACCAGGTCTAGGTAGTTGATGTTGAACTGGCCGCCCAGGGAGACGATCTTCAGTTCCTGCTTGCCTTCCGCGAGTTCCAGTTCCGCGACGTCAGGGGCGGTCTGCCAGGCCTGCCAGTTGCCGGTCTTCACGGAATTTTCCCAAACGAATTTTTGCTGGCCGTTCAGGAGAACTTTCGCGGCGCCGGTTCCGTCCGGAGAGGAGAAGCGGACGCTCACTTTGTAGGTCCCGGGCGTTTTGACGTTAAGCTTGTAAGAGAAGTAACTTCCTTTGGCGCTGATGTGGGTAAGATTCCTGCCGCCCGTCTCATCCTCACAGGTCTCCGCGCCGAGGCCGGAACTGATCTTCCCGGCTTCCGTGCCAATGAGGCGCCAGAGGTTGCCTTCCGGCTGCTCAGTGGCCGCGAAGGGTTTCTTGGGAGCGTTTTTCGCGTACTGCGCAGCTTTCCTCAGCAGAGGCTTCACGCTTGACTTAAGCTCGTCCAGGGAGATGAGGCCGGCTTTGTAGGCCGCGATAAGCTCCTTGCTCTCGCCCCAGGGCATCTGGATGTTGCAGCCGGCTTTGACCTCTTTCCAGCAGACGCTGTGGCTGCCCCAGTCGGTCGTTACGAAGCCGTCGAAGCCCCACTCGCCTCTCAGAAGGTCAGTAAGCAGCGCTTTCGATTCGGCGGTATGGATTCCGTTGAAGCAGTTGTAGGAGCACATGACCGACCAAGGCTTGGCTTCTTTTACGGCGATCTCGAAAGCCTTGAGATAGATTTCCCTCAGTGCTCTCTCGCTCAGCCTGGAATCGTTGTTGAGGCGGTTTTCCTCGCGGTTGTTGGCGCAGAAATGCTTCATCTCCACGCCGCGGTCGCCCTTCGCCTGCACGCCCTTTATGAGGGCGGCGGCCAAGGTTCCAGTCAGATAGGGATCTTCGGAGTAATACTCGAAGTTGCGGCCGCAGAGAGGATCTCTGTGGATGTTGAGGCCGGGGGCCAGCCAGACGGCGATGCCGGCCTTCTCCATTTCCTCGCCGATTGAGCGGCCAATCTTGTTGAGAAGGTCCGTATCCCAGGTGCAGGCCAACAAAGCTTCCACGGGCCAGGCGGTCTGGGGCGTGTTGAGGCGCAAGCCAGCCGGTCCATCGGCGGTGTGCAAAGTCTCCACTTCGCGTTCGGACATGCTGCCCACGCTGCCCGTGGAGCTGATTCCGCTGCCCTGTCCGCAGGAAAGAGCCGCCAGTTCCTCAACCGTGAGGGAATCAATGAAATCGTCAAGCTTATCGGGATCGGCGACCACTTCCTCAAAGGACATGTCTTTTCCTTCGGGAAATCTATTTAGTGAATAACCCATTCTGCCAAGACTGCTGTCGGCGTCGATGGCCAGTCCGCCGATCCGGGCATCGTAATCAGAACTGGTGTTTTTTATTTTCAGCCTATGATAACCGGGCTTCCCGAAGAAGCGGAAGGTCCTGACAGGGATCGTCGGCGGTTCTGACGTGACAGGCATGTCTTCGTAATTGCCCATATCAAGAGCGACGGCAAGTTTTGAGGCGCCGAGGGTTATAAGGGTGAGTTCATGCTCCTTTTCTTCGGAAAGGTAAATAAGATACTCCACCCAATTGCCTTTTGGAAGTATCAAGTTATAGTCGTTTGTGAAATTGAGCCCGTTGCCGGTCCAGGCGTTCCAGGAACGAAGCCTGAAAGTGAAAGGCGAAGTAATGCGGCCGTTGTCTTTCACAAGACCAAGGGCTTCCTGATCTTCAATCGTTCCCTGATAGGGCGTAGCGTAGGTGCCGTCGGCTTTCAGAACGCTGGAAAGAAGAACGGGCGGCGGAAGCTTGGCCAGACCTTCCGTCTGAAGAATGTCTGTGCAGGAGCGCGTGTAGGTGGCCATGATGCCTTTTTCCTTGGCGTCCTTGACGGAATTGCCGACGTAGACATTGTAAGTGCCGGGCTCCATCAGATAGCAGCGCTTGGGGCTCTCCTGGAAAGTTTTCATCTGTTCCAGGGGGAAGGAGACGGTTATGGTCTCGCTCTCGCCCGGCGCGAGAAGTTTCGTCTTTTTGTAGGCGGCCAGTTCCATGGCGGGATTGCCCAGCCTGCCCTGCGGGCGCGAGAAATAGACCTGCACTACTTCGCGGCCGGGGAAACTTCCGACGTTCTTTATCTTCGCTTCCAAACTGAACTCTTTGTTGTCTATGGAAGGCTGGAGCAATTCATACATGAATCTCGTGTAGGACATGCCGTAGCCGAAGGGATAGCGGACCTTCAGGCCTTCGGGATCGAAGGTCTCGAAATAACGGTAGCCGACGTAAATGTCCTCTTTGTACTCCGTGTATTCCCTGCTCTCCCTAAAGCAGGAGGAGGAAGGATAATCCTTGTACTCTTTGGCAATGGTGTCGGATAGTTTGCCGCAGGGCGAGAAATCGCCGCAGGCGATGTCCCAGAAGGCGTTGCCGCCCTCCATGCCGGGCTGCCAGACCAGAATAAGAGAGTCCACGGGATAGCGGTCGATAAAGGAGAGGTCAATGAGGGCGCCGCTGTTTATGACCACGACGATCTTCTTAAAGCCGGCCTTGGCGGTCTCGTCTAAAAGCTTCTCCTCGTCATCGGTCAGGTAGTAGTCGCCTTTGCTGAGCTGCCTGGCGCTGTTCTCACCGCAGTTGCGGGAGATGAAAACGAAGGCGGCGGGATAATTCTCGGCGGTCTTCTGCAGTTCCTCGAGCGTCGGGAAGTAATTTTCCTCGGCTTTATATTTATCGGCTAATTCCTTGTCAATCACGATATCGCCCTTCTCCGCTCTCGCCTCGGCGCCCATCAGAAAGTTTACGGAATAGTAGGCGTTGACGTCTCCAGAACCGGTGCCGGTCTGGCTGAAGTGGATCTGGGCTTTTCCTATGAGAGCGACCTTTTCGCCCTTGGCGACGGGCAGGGCGTTCTTTTTGTTTTCAAGAAGCACCATGCCTTCCGCGGCGGCCTGGCGGCAGAGGGCGGCGTGTTCGGGTTTCGGGGCGGGCGTTTCCGCGACGGCAGAACTCACAGCGCCGAAAACTATCAGCGCCGCCAAAGGAAGGTGCAATCTCATGGACGTCTCCTGGCTTTTAAAATTTTAATTTTATTCTTCTTCTTCCTCTTCTTCCCTATCCTTGCCGCCGTTTGCCTGTTTGCGGCTGTGGACTCGGTTGGCTTCATCGACTTCTTTGCCAAGCGCCAGCGTCATTTCCCTGATCTGCTTGAAGAATTTGTCGTTCCAGTCCACGCAGGATTTGAAGTTGCGGAAAGTCTTGTTGGCTTCCGTTATCTGGTCGTTGCTGATCGCGGCCCTTACAAACCAGGCCGTGATGCTCATGCAGTCAGCTGATTCCTTGTTGAATTTCTTGACGAACTTTCTGACCTCATCGCCGGCCTCTTTCCATTTGCCTTCGCTCATGAGCTGGGTGGCGCGGTCGCGGTAAACTTTCAGACTGAGGTCATAGCGGTCCTTCTTCGTAGTGTCGATGATCTTCTTCTCCATCTGCACGGCCAGCTCTTCGTTGCCGGCGGCTCTGGCGGCCGCGATGAGTTTCTGGCGGCAGGCAGCAGTAATGTCTTCGATGTAACGGAACTGGCCGATCATGGCGTCAAGGTGGGCGACCAGGTTGGTGGAATTCGTCTTCTCCAAAAGCTGCGTCTTGAAGTTCCAGGCGTAAACGTTCTTGGGGGCCAGCTTGATGGCGTTGTCGATTATCTCCAGGGCCCTTTCGGGATACTTCGTGAAAGAGAAGACGTGCGACATATAGACCATTCTGTTGGCTTGCTTGTAGTCATCCTTGGTGTAAACGTCGTCGGTCAGAAGCAGGAGCTGATGGTCCGTCATGTTCTCCCCGGTCTGCGGATCAGTGGCGTGGCCGACCACGTAGTTCTGCGAGGAATAACGGCCGCATTCCAGATCCCAGGTGTCGTTGTCCTTAAGGTAGCCT
The DNA here is from genome assembly GCA_017444325.1 of bacterium. Lineage (GTDB taxonomy): Bacteria > Auribacterota > UBA3054 > UBA3054 > UBA3054 > UBA3054. The sequence goes on from JAFSWV010000121.1 coordinate 18,625, forward strand.
AACCAGGCGTGCCAGCCGACGCGGCCGGAACCGCCGAAATAAAGCGTCGGAACGCCGCCGGCCTTGCCGACCGTGGATGAATAATAAGCCTGGTCGCAGCAGATGCCGCCTCTTTTCTTGATCTCTTTCAGAGAGTAGATCTCATGCGGCCAGCTGTACTGGCCCTTCTCCACGCGCTCATAGACATAATGGATGGAGCCGTAGGCGTTGCCTAGCCTGCTTCTCGTGTAATGCGTGTGCTGCTGAGCCCAGGCCAGTTCGGAGATCGGAGCGTTGGCGTTGATTATGAACTTGATGATGCCGGGGTCGGTCTTGGTGAAATTGCACTCGACGAGACCCTTTTCATTTGACTGCACCCAGAAATCATAACGCTCCAAGTCTGTGTCGCTGTTGGGAACGACCGCGCCGTCCGGCACCTGTCCGTGGGGCTTGGCGGAAAGCGGCTGGTCCCAAACGATGGCTAAGCCGATGGCCAGCTTGTTGTATTTCGGGAAGGTGTTGGGGCGCTGGAGATAATACTCCTGAATAATGCGCATGACATTTTCCAGGTTATCCTTGGAGGAATACGCCTCGAAGAAGTTCTCCGTGAAATCCCTGTTCGACATGATGTAGTTGAGGAACTTCTTGTCAAGGTTCGCCAATTCCCTGCGATGCGCGTGCAGAAAAGTGCACCAGCGCTGCAAACCCACCATGGAACACCAGGACTCGTCTTTGATCTTCGCCGGATCATAGTTGTTGACCATCCACTGCGTCAGAGCCAGCACGTAGTAGGCGTACGGCGGGTTCTGGGCTACGGCAGTGGCCAATTGTTCGAACTTCTTCGGCGTCCAATTCTCCAGCGTGATGCGGTGGATCGCCTGAGTGATGGCCGGCATGTCAACGGAAACTTTCGCGACCGCGTTGCTCTCTTCCGCCATAGAGACGGAAGTCAGGGCAAAAGCAAAACCGGCCAGAAGCAAAATAATTTTTTTCATAATTTCACCAATTGATCATTTCATGCTTTTCCAAGCAGTTTCAACGATGTATTCGAGTTCGCTCTCCTTAGGCTGCCAGCCGAGGATGGTCTTGGCTTTCGTGGAGTCGGCGACCAGTTTCGGCGCGTCGCCGGGACGGCGTTCGACCATGACTTCAGGGATCTCCTTGCCAGTAACCTTGCGGCAGACATCGATGACTTCGCGGACGGAGAAACCGTTTTCGGAACCTAGGTTGAAGATGCCGTTCTTCTTCTCTCTCTTCAGGTATTCGAGACCCAGGATGTGCGCGTCGGAAAGATCGTCCACATGGATGTAGTCCCTGATGCAGGTGCCGTCGGGCGTCGGATAGTCGGTTCCGAAGACTTTGATGTTCTGGCGTTTTCCTTTGGCGACTTGCAGGACCAGCGGAATGAGGTGCGTCTCGGGATCGTGGCGTTCCCTAAGCTGTCCTTCCGGGTCGGCGCCGGCGGCGTTGAAGTAGCGGAAGATGCAGTAGTGCATGCCGTAAGCCTTGCTGAAGTCGTCCAGGATCAGCTCGACCATGCGCTTAGACCAGCCGTAAGGATTCAGAGGAGCGATCGGCGTGTCTTCGCTGATGGGCACTTTCTTAACGTCGCCGTAGGTGGCGCAGGTCGAGGAGAAGATGAAATTGTTGATGCCGAAATCCTTGCAGGCAGTGACGAGCGTCAGCGTCTGGGCCACGTTGTTCTTGTAATACATGTCGGGGTGTTCGACTGATTCACCGACGGCCGCGAAAGCGGAAAAGTGCATGACCGCTTCGATCTTATGCTCGTTGAAGATCTTTTCCAAGATCTCTCTGTCGCCGATATCGCCTTCGTAGAAGTAAGGGGTCACCACCGCATCGCGAAAACCTCTGGACAGATTGTCTAAGACGACAACCTCGTAACCTTTTGACATAAGACGTTTCACACAATGGCTACCAATGTAGCCGGCTCCACCGGTAAGCAGGATCATATTTTTTCCTTTTTTGTTGCGAGGATGACGCAGTCGCGGCATCCCCAGATTAGTTCGTTTATCTTTTCAAAATTCTTTTTCGCTTCCTCATTCAATCCGGGAGCGTCCAGGATAAGTTGTTCGCTCTGCGGGAAGGGGTGCAAAAACTTGATGTCGATATCCTTGTAGCCCATCTGCTTCATGCGGTTCCTCAAAGCGACCGGATGGACCGGCCTGACATGCGTTATGTCGCTGTAGAAATCGCAGGAGGCCACGTGCAGGTTCATAATGTTGGGCGTTTCCATGGCGATAAGTCCGCCGGGCTTCAGAGCCTTCAGTGACAAGGAGAGGAATTCTCCCTGCTGGGAAGGCGTCAAGTGCTCTATCACGTGCATGGCCGTGACGGCCGCCAGGCTTCCCTCCTTCGCTTCCCTAAGGAAAGCGAAGAGGTCCTTGCATTCCATATCAAGGCCGGCTTTTTTGCCTCTTATGACCGCAGCTTCGTTGTTGTCGATGCCGAGAGCCGCGAGGCCTTTTTCTTTCAGCAGTTCCAAAAGTTCGCCGCGGCCGCAGCCGAGGTCGGCGATCAGGCCGCCTTCACCAGCGGCCTTCTCAAGCAGCGGAACGTAAAATTCCAGCCGTTCCCTGATGTCCGCGACATCTCCCCTGCTCTCGTCTTCGAAAAGCTCGTAATCGGCGGATTGCCAGGCTTTCTCGAAATCGTCGATGACGCTCGGAGCAGCTTCTTTCTTTCCGCCATGCGTCACGGTGAAGTTTCCGCTGGCAAGTTTTTCCTTCAGTTCGGAGAAGACTCCGCCTATGGCGGCGTTCCTAAGCTGCAGGTCGTCCACAAGTCCGTGCAGTTCCTTGAAGCCCTGCTCGATGGAAGAAAGACGCAGCGCCGCTTTTTCGCTGACGTCGCCAAGGCTCTTCACGCCCTCGTCCGCGGCGTTCAGGCGCTTCACGGTCTCCTCGTTGGTCTTTCCCAGCGTCTTGATGCCTTCGTCAGCAGCGTCGAGGCGCCTTGCGATATCCTCGTTGAACTTGCCGATGGCCTTGATGCTCTCGTCGGCAGCGTTCAAGCGTTTCGCGGTCTCCTCGTTCGTCTTGCCCAAAGTCCTGATGCCTTCGTCCGCGGAAGTAAGACGCTTGGCAGTGGTCTCTTCAGCCTCAGCCAAAGCGCGGACCGCGTTTTCCAAGCCCTGCAAACGCTCCTGCAGAGCGTTGACGCCGACGGCGATGTCGTTGACCTTCGCGCCCCATTTTTCCAACTGCTCAAGGCGAGAGTCAATTACTCTCAGAGCTTCCTCGTTTTTGACTTCCGACTGGCGGAAATAGTTGAAACGCTCGACCGTCTCTTCGAAGCGGTCCTGGAACATGTTGAGGAGCTTCACGACCGTAGCGTTGAACTCCACCTGGCGCGTGGCGTAAAGGCGCATGACTCGCATGAGGAGCCCTTTTATGCGGCGGAACCTGGTGTTCTGCGGGACCGTCCTTGGATCGTAGATCTTGGCGGCGTAGTCAAGTTGAAAGTACATCTCGTTGCCGAGATGGAGATTGTCGAAATCAGCGGCCTTGGGCGCTTCAGCTTGAGGCCGGCTCATTTGCGCATCAGGGTTTTCCAGATGGAATTTCACCCGGCGCAGGAGCTGCTCCGTTTCCATCTCTTCCACCCGCATGTCAAAATCACCTTTGTAGTCGGGCATTAAAACAACCTCCCTTTTTCAAGTATGGCGCGGTATTGCGAAACAGCTTCCGCTGTGGTCTTTTTCAGAGAGAATTTGGCGACCTGGGCGGGCGCGGCTTCCAGCAAGGTTTTTCTTAAGCTTTCGTCTTCATCGAGTTTTCTTACAGCCTGGGCGAGAGCGCTGATATCTTTGGGATCGTCTATCAAAAGCGCGGCGTTCCCCGCCACTTCCGGAAGCGATGCGACATTCGTTGTGACGGAGGGCGTGCCGCAGGCCATGGCTTCCAAAACCGGCAGTCCGAAGCCCTCGTAGATGGAAGGATAGACCAGCAAATGCGCAGCGCTGTACAAAGGCGCCAGATCGTTTTCATCAACGTAGCCGATGGGGACTATGCGGCCTTTGGAGCTCTCGATCCTTTCTTTCAGCTTGTCGTTCAGCCAGCCCTGGGCGCCCGCCACGATGAGGGGAAGCGCGATCTTTTCGCTAAGCCAGGCTTCCACAACGGAGGCAAGATTCTTCCTCGGCTCCATACTGGCCAGGAAGAGCGCGAAACGCTCCGGCAGTTTGTATTTCTTCTTAACTTCCTCGATCTTTTCCTTGCTTGCCCGCTTGAATTTCCGCTCGTCGTAGGAGCAGTAGTTCACGCCGCAGCGTTCCGCGGGGACTTTCAGGATATCCATCAGGTCGCGCCTCGTGTGCTCGGAAATACAAGTGAAGAAAGCCCCCTTCTTTAATGACTCCTTGATATTCTTGGTGCAGAACTCGATCGTTTCCTTCGTATGGAAATGCGGGTGCGTAAGGAAGGAAAGATCGTAAATGGTGGAAAGGATAGGCCCCATGAATTCCGGCGTGGTCCAGCCGGTGGAGTGAACGAGATCGGTTCCCGGAACAGTCGATTCGGGTGAAACGAAAGCCGGCGTCACGCCGCGCCAGAGGTTCAGATTCTTAGCGTCCGGACAAATGAAATCGAAACGCTTTAAGTATTCCGGATGCGTGAAAGTCGTGAAGCCGGGAAGCAGCGTGAACTCCATGTCCTCGGGCGGAAATTCGCCCAGTCCCCTGGCGAGGTTCAGTATGTGGCGTCCGATGCCGGTTATCTGCTCGCCTATGCCGCGGCTGACGTCCAGGGCCACTCTCTTTTTGGCGGGATAAGGAACGTAAGCCGGGAAGGAGAGATCTTTTTTCTGGATCTCGGAAAGACGCTTGGCGATCCTGGCGGCGGTATGCGTGAAGGTCCAGTTGTCCTGAACGTCCGCGGCGGCCCTAGCGCCTTTCATACGCGCCTCTTCCTGGTTCTCGAAGACGTGGCGCATCAAGGCCGACAAATGATCGCTGTCCGGCTCAGCCCATTTGAATCCCTTATAGTAAGGGCATTTCGCCACGGCGGGAATGAGTTTCTTGACCTGCAGAGGATAAGCATTGTAGCTGTTCATGAAGGTCGTCTGGGCGCTCCAGTTGGTGGCGATGACCGGCAGTCCGCAAGCCATCGCTTCCAGGATAGGCATGCCCCAGCCTTCGCCTCTCGTCGCCAAAACGAAGCAGTCCGCGGAACGGTAAAGGCTGCCAAGCTGATAATACGGCAGATATTTGTTGAAGATGAATTCTATCCTGCCGCCCTCGGGATCGAGGTTCAAACTTCTAATGATCTCCGGTACGTTGACGCTCGGATCGGTGCAATTGGCTTTGCAGAGCAAGACCACCGGCTCCTTGGCCCTGAAGGTCCGGTTGAAGGCTTTTATCAACTCTTCCGGCGCCTTCCTTTCGCCCCACTCGAAAACGGTCAGGAATTTGAAGTCCTCGCTCAAGGGGAACTTTTTGATGAGCGGGTTGAAATAATTGGTGTCAACGCCCAAAGGCATCAGATGGATGGGAACCTTGACGCCGGAATTCCTGAAAGTCTCCAGGTTGAAGAGGCTCGGCACCCAGACTTCGTCCATCTTGTTGCAGTGCTCCACCCATTCCTTGGGCAAGCCTGTCACTTCCAGCATCGTGTAGCCGATCTTATAATTTCCAATACCTTCCGTCTTCTTCGTCACGAAGGCG
>JAFSWV010000122.1 GCA_017444325.1 bacterium
GTACAGCTCATCGAAACTTGCGAAGTCAACGCTGCCGTCATAGTTTTTCAGCGTCTCTCTTTGCAAAATTAAAAGCGAATCGAAGGGATGGTAGGAGAAATACGTTTTGCCGGGGACTTGCACTTCCCAGCAGCCGTCGTTGGCGAATTTGGCGGCGTCGGACTTAGGGTAGCCGTACTCGGTTAGCGAGCGGAGGATAAGTTCCTCATTGTAAACCGCCACGATGCCGCCCCCATAGCGCATGACTTCGGCAACGCGCCTGAGAAGTTTTTCGTCAGCAGCTTGGTTTAGGCGCACCGTAACGGGGAAATCGCTGATGCCGGTCTCTTCTATTATGTCGAGCACGAGGTAAGTGACCGCGTTCGTAACGTCGAGACCGTTCTCGTCGGTTCCGGAGAGGACGATATTCTGGTAATGCTGGGCGTCGCCGGAACCGTAGTCGCCGGCGCAGATCCATTCGCAGCCTTTGATGAAGAGGTGGGCTAAGATCTCCCTTGCTTCGTCAAGCGTCAGCTTTCCTTCTTTCAGGTCTTTTTTTAGAAGGTCTCCCAGGAGCACGTCGATCCTTCCGATGCCGGGCCAGTTGCCGCAGAGCCTTAGGAAGGAAAAGGTGAACCAGATCGATTGCACGCCTTCGTAAAAGTTTCCGGCAGGGGAGAAGGGGACGCGCAGAAGATTCTCATAGTTGCCGCGGTATTCAGGCTTTCCCTGCAGCGCCTCGAGATAGCGCTTGTGGTAGAGCCTGAAGGCAGTGAGGCAGTTCAGCGCGCTGCGGCAGAAAGGCTCCCTTTCTGTGCCCTGATATTTTTGAAGGGCGGCCTTCGCCTGTTCCTCGATATAGCCTACCCCTTTTTTAACGACGGTCTCGAAATCGACGGTCAGGTGGCTGACGCTCCAGAAAAGCATTTTCCCGTCGCAGAAGGCCGGGACTTTATGGTCGATGGCGGCGCCCAAAGTGGCCGCGCCTGATATAAGTTCGCCCTGGCAGACGCGGATGGGCGCTTCAAGGGCGATCTTTTTTATTGCAAGGTCGTATTTTTCGAGATCAGTCAGCCCTTTCGTCTCTTCAGGGGAAAGCTCCACTCCGGGAGTTTTCCGCGTTTCGAGTCCGTACTTGTGAGCGAGCGAATCAAGGGCGAAGCGCCGCGCAGCCTCGCTCAGCCTTATTGGTCTTTCTATTCCGTTCACCGAGGGAAATCTCATATCTTTACCCGTAAGTATTCTATAAGAAGCAAAGCGATTAGTCAATCAAAGGGGCCTTTCTTTAAAGATCGCTTGTTTAGTGCGTTCAGGGCGATTTTTGCTATAATTTATCAATACTTTGCGGAGAGTTGGCAGAGTGGTCGATCGCGACGGTTTTGAAAACCGTTGACCGGAAACGGTCCGGGGGTTCGAATCCCTCACTCTCCGCCAAAACATTTTGCTAAAATCAATAAGCAATTAACGGAGTGTAGCTCAGCCTGGCTAGAGCGCTTGCTTTGGGAGCAAGAAGTCGGAGGTTCGAATCCTCTCACTCCGATAAAACATCCTAACCTAACCAAACCATAGGAGAAAATATGAAAAAAGTAGTGTTGTCCCTAGTGCTTCTGGCCACGTTGGTCTTAGCCGGCTGCGCCGACATTTCCGTCGCCAAGAACGCCTCCTTCAGAGGCATGCCCTGTGACGGCAATCAGTCTATTGGCCTGCTTGCCAGCAGAAGCGGCCTCTATTTCCTCCCCACCTATCCTCTCTGGACTGAAGGCGGACGCGAAGTCAACTTCAACGAAACGCTTTCCGACCTGACCGCGAAAGCCAAAGCCAACGGCATGACCCAGATCACCACGGTCGTTCCGCAGGAAGAATCCATCTGGCTGCCCTTCACGTTCGTGCTTTGGTACAAGAAGGCCACTGTCTCGGCCACCGTTTCCCGATAATCTATTCCCCGCGGGGGCCGCTCAATCGAGCGGTTCCCGCCATTTTTTTGTTTGAATCATGAGTTTAAAAGTCTGTAAATTCGGCGGCTCCTCTTTGGCTGACGCCGAGCATTTCCTAAAAGTCCGCGCCATCATCAAGAGCGACTCCGAGCGCAAGATCGTAGTCGTTTCCGCTCCCGGCAAAAGATTCAGTGACGACGTCAAGATAACCGACATGCTTCTCCTTTGCCACAGCATGCTCGAGCAGGGCCTGGACATCGCTCCGGTCTTCCAGAAGATCCGTACGCGCTACAAAGAGATCGTCCAGGACCTCAACATCGACATACATATCGACGCGCTCCTCGACGAGACCGAGAACGACATGCGTCGTATCGCCACGAAAGATTTCATGGCCTCCCGCGGCGAATATCTCTGCGGCAAGATAGTGGCCACCTGGCTCGGCGCGCGTTTTGTCGAACCGGCGGAATATCTCCAGATCGAATCGAGCGGGCTTATCAAGGAAAAGACTTACGATAAATTGGGCGAACAGCTGAAAGGCGAAGGCCTCGTCGTCATGCCGGGCTTCTACGGCTGCACGCCTAGCGGCAAAGTGAAGACATTTTCCCGCGGCGGAAGCGATATTTCCGGCGCCGTGGCGGCCAGGGCCGTGAGAGCCGAGCTTTACGAGAACTGGACGGACGTCAACGGCTTCATGATGGCCGACCCCAGGCTCGTCGATAATCCCAAGCACATCGAGAATTTGACTTACAAGGAGCTCCGCGAACTGGCTTACATGGGCGCCAACGTTCTGCACGACGAGTCCATTTATCCCGTTTCTGACCCGGGCATTCCCATTGAGATAAAAAATACCAACGATCCCGACGGACCTTTCACAAGGATCGTCGCCAGACGCCCCAAGGACGACAGGATCGTCACCGGCATCGCCGGCAGGAAGGATTTCTACCTCATCCAGATCGAAAAGATCCTGATGAACAAGATGGTCGGTTTCGGCCGCCGCTTCCTGCAGATCTTCGAATCGCACGGCGTGAACTTCGAGCACGCGCCGACCGGCATCGACACGATGTCCGTCATCGTAAGGAAAGAGTTTATCGGCGAACAGCTGCCCTCCATCCTGGAGGAGATCAAGAGAACGCTGCAGCCTGACCGCCTTGAAGTGACCGACAACCTGGCCCTGATCGCCACGGTCGGCCAGGGCATGATCCGCTGCGTAGGCTTCGCGGGCCGCCTTTGCACGGCCCTAAGTAAGCGCGGCATCAACCTCCAGGTCATCGACCTCGGCTCCACGCAGGATAACATGATCGTGGGCGTGGAATTGAACGATTTCGAGGAGGCTGTCCGGGCCATCTACGAAGAGTTCGAACAATAAGCGAAATTTCGCTGCAAAAATCACGAGCCTTCCCTTTGGGAAGGCTTTTTTTATTTTTGATATAATTTTATATTATGGCAAATGAAAGAAATATATCGATTGACGTGCTGCCTTTGGGGGAGTTGGCGGCCAATTGCTACCTGGTTGCCAGGAACGGCTCCTCCAAGGTTGTCTGCATCGATCCAGGTGCGGAAGGGGAGAAGCTTCTCTCGTTTCTCAAAGACAAGGAGTTCAGTCTTGAGATGATCCTGTTGACGCACGCGCATGTCGATCATATCGGAGCGGTGGCCGCGCTTAAGAAGTGCTTTCCCGAGGTGCCTCTCGTCCTGCACCGCGAGGAGAACCTCGCGCTGAAAGATCCCGAAAGGAACCTTTCCTGCTTTTTCTCGGAGATCATAAGCTTAGAGGGCGCGGACA
>JAFSWV010000123.1 GCA_017444325.1 bacterium
AGTGGTCTCCTTCTGGGGAGTCTCCTGGACCAGGCCGTACATTTCGCTGCTGGAAGCCTGGTAGAAGCGGGGCTTGTTGTCGAGGCGGCGGATGGCTTCCAGAAGGTTAAGGCAGCCCATGGCCACCGTGTCTACGGTATAGACCGGTTCGTCGAAGGAAACTCTCACATGGCTCTGGGCGCCCAGGTTGTAAACCTCATCCGGCCTGATGTCCAGGACAAGCTCTCTTAAGCGCGTGGCGTCCGTAAGATCGCCGTATTCCAGTTTCAATTTGGGATCGTGATAGATGTGTTCAATACGCTTAGTGTTGAAGGATGAGGAGCGGCGGATGATGCCGTAAACTTCGTAGCCTTTGCTGAGCAATAGTTCAGCCAGATACGATCCGTCCTGACCGGTGATGCCGGAGACCAAAGCTTTTTTTGTCATAGCGGTGTTGAGTTAAAGTTATTTATTTTCTTAAGATTTGTTCGATATTTTACCAAAAACGCCCTTTGAGCGAAAAATGACGGAGTTCTGGAAAGCGAAGCTCAGGAAGAAGAGCGTGCCTTCCACCAATATCTTGGCGATGATCGGATGAATTCCGAAATGCTTCAGGCCCCTTATTCCGAAGTAGGAGGCCGTGAAGAGGAAGATGGCCAGCAAAAAGAAAAGCAGAGACTGCCTGAGCCAGTGCCCCTTGGAACCGAAGACCGCCTCTTTGTCGAGGACGAAATTGACGCTGCAGCTTATGATCCTGGCCGTGAGCAGACTTAAAAAGATGGAAGAGCAGCCGAAGACCACCCTGTCCGAACCGAGACAGAGGATCATGATCGTAAAGATGACGAAGTCGATGATGCTGCTGATAACAGAGGCGCCGATAAATTTCAAAAAGATGGCGTAGATCCTGATAGAATCCTTGATGGGATTGAAGTGGGAGCTGGGATTGTTCTCTTCGTAAACGGTAGTGATGGGAACCTGGCGGATTATTCCCATGCCGCAGCGGTAGTAGCGCAGCAGCGCTTCCAGTTCGAATTCATAGCGGTCGGGCTTGATGTTCAGGGCTTCCATCATAAAATCCCTGGGATAGACTCTCAAGCCTGTCTGGGTGTCCTTCAAAGGAGTTCCGGTGAAAAACTTGAAGACTTTTTCCGTCATGTTGTTTCCGAATCTGGATCTCCAGGGGATCTTTACCTCCAGGGTGCTGAAATCTCTGACGCCCAGGACATAGTCTTCCTGGTGCTCAAGGAAAGAAGAAAGAACTTTTTCTATGTCCACGGGAAGATGCTGGCCGTCGGCGTCCACGGTGACCGCGCCTATTATGTTCTCGTCCTTTTCCAGAAGATATTTGAAAGCGGTCTTCATGGAGGCGCCTTTGCCTTTGTTCTTCGGATGGCGCAAGAGAATGCATCCCTCGATCTTCTCGATCTCGGCAAAAGTTTCCGCGGTCCCCTCCTTCACGGAGCCGTCGTCAACCACGACAACGCCTTTCAGAAGAGTGATCTTCAGTGTTTCCATCACCAATTCCGGAAGGGAAGGCAGCGGCTCATAGGCCGGGATTATGGCGTAGAGTTCGGACATATGTTCAATTTTCCGCTGGATAAACTTTAACGTCGTGAAAATAGACTTTTCCTGGTTTTTTCCCTTTGCTGTGTTCACACCTTAGGTTGATGGTCATTTCGCAGTCTTCCAGGGGCGTGATCTTATTGCTGCCCCTTACCCAGGCTCCTCTCGTGGCGCTGTTGAACTTCAGCTCCACGTTGCGGGGACGAACGTCATTGTACGTGCAGCGAACGTTGGCTATCCTTGCCACCGGTCGATTGTCGTCCATAAGCGTATCAGCGCTTACGATGTACGGAACACCTTTCTTTAATTGAACTTTCTGGGAAGCTGTCAGGACAACGTTGCTGGTTTGGGTAAACATCAATGTCGGCACGCCGCGTTTGTCGAAGGTACGGAAATCGCCTTCATCCACGCCGCTCCATCCTTCCGTTCCTTTAGAAAAATCACCGTTCACGACCAGATTGGTGACAAGCTCTCCCTTTACAGCGTGCAATCCGTATTTCGCCGTCGGCAAGGCGCGCCTCAGGGACAGATTGCGAACGTCAACGCCGGACTTCTTGCCGGCCACCAACCTGAAGGAACGTTTATCAGCGTATTCGAAGATTGGGAAGCGAAACTTCACAGTCTGCCACTCCGTGTTAGTCACGGCTATGATCGCGTGAGTGTGATTGTCAAGTCTGAAAGAAAGGCGCCCGTTTTGATCCTTGGCGCGCGCTTCAAAACTCGTTTCGCAGATCTGGCTCGGGACCAATCCTGAAAGGAAGAACTGGCAGATCTCCCCGCCGGGAGCTATCGCCAGGAAGGAAGGCTCGTCCTTGTCTTCAGGAACGATCAGTTTGGCGTCGCTCGCCTTGGCGAATTGCCAGAACGCCTGTCCTCTTGCGAAGCAGCCGTTGGAAAGCAGATTGGGACGGTAAGTGAAAACGTATAGAACATAGACCGCCGCGATTCCCGCTAATAAAACCAGTGTTTTTTTCATGCCTTACCTCCAGCTCCAGGTGAAAATGAGACGCTGCAGGTAGATAAGGCCGCTGTATGCGTGCAAAAGAAACAAGCCTATAGTCAGCGCCGCCGGCCAGCTCATCTTGGGGAAATTGTCTTCTTCCGAGAAGAAATTCAAAAGGGAGGCCAAAAAGAGCGTGGCTACGGCCACAGGGATCTGCCAGGTAAAGTTCAGGTGCGTCCTGTGGACACCGTCCTGGCTCAGAGTATAGGCAATGGCGAAAGAAACGAACAAGGAAAGCCAGGCGAAAACCAAAAGCCCGTCTTTTTTCTTTTTCGAAATGAAGAAGGCTAAGATAGGGAAAGCCAATCCGCAGGCCAGCGTCAGAGGTTTGTAGAGCACAATGTACCAGAAAGTCTGCCATGAGCCTTTAAGGACATCGAAGCTTCTGCCCGCCAGACGCTCCAGTATCAGATTGATGTTGCGGTCAAAGTCTATGTGGAGCAGATGGCTCTGTATTGCGAAAGGAATAGAGAAGAGAATGTGCTCCCTCAAACTCTTGGAGGTGGTCTTCAAAAGCAGCAGTCCGACGACAAGCGGAATGAGAGCGGCGCAGGCTATGAGCAAGCGCTTAAAATTGAAGTTGAAGGCGAAATTCCCTTCTTCGTCGATCTTGGAGAAAGTGAGCGTCAGGAAGAACGCCGGGATCCAGGCCAGGATGTAGCTGGGCTTGGAAAAGAAATTAAGTGTGACTATGGCCGCCAGGATCAGGTAATTTTTGAGATTCCTTACTTTGAGCGTCAGCAAGCCGAAATAGAAAAGCAGTATTCCGAAAGGCATGACGGCCACCGTTGTCGGGTTGTGCCAGACGTTCAACCTCAGAACGTCCGCCTGCCAGTATCCTGAGACCAGCTGTGGAAAAGCTATTATATGCCCGCCCAGGCAAAGCAGGACGATAGCGGCGCGCAGGGCGAAAAGCTCGGATCTCTCCGGCTTACCCAGCCGGGAGAAATAATCTATGGTCACGCTGCGCAAAACGACGTATTTGAAAGCCAGCATCAGGCTCAAAAAGCAGACGTACCCGAGTCCGAAAGTGTCCCTTGAGCAGAAACCCAGAAAATACGACACTATCCTGGTCATGGCGTCGTAAGAGGGCTTGAAAAGCCTGCCCTTGTCAAAAACGACGATCGTCATGGACCGCAAATGCCAGAACATATCGACCTGGATGCGGTACATCTGGGTGAAAATGAAAAGCCCGAAGACGAAAAAAAGCAAAGCGATAACTACGTCGCTCCATTTTAGGCGGACTTTATCATTGCTAAAAAGGTAAGTTAACATATTTATTTATTATAGCAGTAATCAGCCC
>JAFSWV010000124.1 GCA_017444325.1 bacterium
ACCATAATAGGCAGAAACGTCAAGCTCTACCAGGGCGTCACCCTAGGCGCCAAATCCTTCCCCGCCAACGCTAGGGAAGCCAGGAATATCAAGCGCCATCCCACCATCGAAGACGACGTCATAATCTACGCCAACGCCACCATCCTAGGCGACATCACAATAGGCAAAGGCGCCGTAATAGGCGGCAACAGCTGGGTGACCGCAGACGTCGCCCCCGGCGCAGTCGTCACCTTCCGCTCATAAAAGAGTTTTTTCGTTTAATTTGTTCGTGATATTGTATTTACATTTTTGTTTTTTCAAAAATATTGTACAATATACACAGAATTTTCTTTAAATCATTCCTCCAGAGGATAGCGTTATGAAAAGACTCAACTATCTTTTGCTTGTGTCGGCGAGCTTAATGATTGCGATTTGCAATAATTCTTTCGCTGATAGTGATTATCCTTATGACGCATATGTTGAGTTATCTAAAAGCATTGAGGAATTTGGGAAAGCAAATGATATCGCTAAACCGATGGATGTTTACGAGGAATACTACAAGGCAACTCCCAAGGAAAAATGGCTTCCCCTGTGGGAAAAAATACTTTTTCCCCACTCATCAATGCACACCTACTTTTGGATCTATTTAGCAAGGGGACATTTTCCTTACGTCCTTGGGCATAACAATGATGTAAGCGAAAGGTTAAGAACCTTATTTTATGAGAAATGCGCTTCTTCAAATTATTTTACCGCCAGCGAATTTGCCAATAAATTGCTTGAGTGCCAAGACGGTATTTTAAACATATCAAATCTAGTACAAGCTAGTGAAAACAGAAAATTCTGCGCCAAAAATAGCGTTTACAACATTTACGACCTCTGTGATGTTTTAAAGCTTTTGGGACTTAACGATAAATTGGATGAAATAACTCTTAAATTGTCCGAGGATTTAAGAAAAGGCGATTATCGAGAATTTCGCGGTATTACAACCAAGGAGCCAGTGCTAGGTGACATGAGCACCTGCGATTATTTATCGATCCCTAAGAAAAATGGCATCTTGAAGAAGTGGGATATATTGTATAGATTTTCTTTGCATTACAATACCAAAACGGCATTTTTGGACGGACTGAAAAAAGTGGCTAGCCTAAAAAGCAATTGCTTTTTTTTGACACAATACTATTACAACTTTCTGCGTGATAAAGAATTGGCAAAAGAATTAGTTCAAAGCAATTTCCCGTTGGAGAAAGTCTGCACTCTGACAGAGGCATTGCCGGAATATGTTAGCTTATGCAGGAATTTGAATATTACTTTGGACGAGCCTTATCGCAGTTCGATTATATTTCAATTTTTTACATGGCAGCTGTATTATAATCGTGATAATTTCTGCAATCAAGCAGAATGGTTCTGGAGCGGGCCAGGGTTGGAAAACGATTACGATTATGATCATTATGTTCACGAAAAGACGCATTTTATTAAACCAATACTCGAAGATGAAGACTATCCCTCCTTCTCAGTTATAAGAAGACTTTTTTTGATTTCCGAGCCGGAGGATTTCAAATCTTACCTAAGAAATAAGCTTAAAAAGCGAGAAGATATCAATTTGGCGATGTTTCTGGCAGCTTTGACTGAAGACCCTGAAGAATTTGAGGCTTCCTTAAAATTACTGACCGGCTTGGAAAATCAAGTGGGCGTATCTTGCATTATTTTAAACTTGAGGGAAAATTTCCCCGCCTCCTGCGCCGAACCAATCCTGGAAATGATAAGAAAGAGCAAAATTGATAATAATCCGGATTTTCTTTTTTATGGCAAACATTTTAAAAAATGGTGTCTTGCCAAAAATATCACCGGGGCGGCTTCAGAAATTGATGCTATTCTTCAAAACACCGAGGAAATAGCTAGAAAAAGTGATTCGGATTCCCAAAAAGAGCTTAAAGAGATTCCTTTTTTAGATGCTTCAGGATTAGGATTAGAATTAAGAGAAAAATATTATAAAGAAACCTCACAGACAGAGTGGTTGCCACGTTGGAAAAAACTGCTGTCCCCGGACGATTTGTCAGAGGCTGTCACCAATTGGTTAGAATTTGCCAAATTTCCAATGGGAAAAATGAAGGACAAAGCAGGCATAATAAAAAAAGAACTGAAATTTAGGCTTTTGGAGGCCTGTGAAAAAGAAGGCCATTTTTCCTTTCAGGAGTTTATAGATGCTCTAATCAACGCCCCGACTGTGGATAAAAACTATTTTCATAGGAAAGATTTTATAGTTTTTTCAGATATTGGAGCCATCGTAAAATGCCTTAGAACTACTACTTTTTACGAGGTGGCCGACACGTTGGTTTTCTTTGATCAGACCAACGAGCTTCCCAGAGTTGCTGAAAAGGTGCTAGATGCTCTTGATTATTCTTTGCTGCAAAGCACCAGAATTTTTGATCACGAGAGTTCAATATGCGTCGGGCGCAAAGATAGTCCATCCCGTTGGGTGGCCGATATTATTGGTCCAAGCGCATTTGTTTGGGATCTTGGGAACCGATGGTCTTTCTGCAAAGAATATGGACAAGAGGATGTTTTTTTTAAATATGCTCCGGAAGCGCTTAAAGAACATTATGAAGCTTTGCCTTTGCTTGATAAATATTGTTTAGAACTAATTAAACGAAATAAAAAGCAGGAAGCGGTTGACTTTGTAGAAAAGAATTACACCTTGGATAAGATTTATCACATTGCGGATGATAATTTGGAATCCTATAAATTCATCGACAGCATAGGTTGGGATAGTAAGGAGATCACAAAAAAATGGCTCAAGACTCAGCTGGAAGATAATTGTGAAAGAACTTTAAGATTGTATGATTATTGGTATGGTTCTAACCAGCGCAGAGATCAATTAAAAAAAGAAGTTGTTCAGCCCTATTTGGCGGCTTTGCCCAAGCAGGATATGCTGACTTTGCGCCGCCTTGGCCAGATCTCTGAGACCAACTGGTTCAAGGCTTTCGTTAAAGAAGGCTGGGAGAAGAATAAAAATCTTATTTTTGCGATAGAAGAGGCCTGCCTTACAGAAGACTCCAAAGAATTTGCCGAATTGCTTTCTTTCATCGCAAAGGAAGGCTGCCCCAAGTTAGGAGACGTAGCGTTTTTAACCTATAGATTG
Source organism: bacterium (assembly GCA_017444325.1). Classification (GTDB taxonomy): domain Bacteria; phylum Auribacterota; class UBA3054; order UBA3054; family UBA3054; genus UBA3054. The sequence goes on from JAFSWV010000124.1 coordinate 3,116, forward strand.
AATGATGATAGCCCAGCCTCTTGCGCTGATGATATGATGACGCTCGTTGAAAAAAGTGGAATGTTGAAAACAGAATACAATCGGCGTTTTTTGGGTCATTTTATCGAGTGGTGCGAAAAGAAAGGAAGAAAAGACCTAGCGGACAAACTTAACGCGCTTAAACAACAGATTTAGTTTCCTAAAATGGACACCTATCCATTTTGGCAGGGTCAAATCAAATGTTGCTCCAGTTGCGGCCCCCCCCAAGAAGCAACTAGTTTAAAACAAGCGACTTACGCTTGCTTTTTTTTTTTTTTGACACAAAAGTATGGTAAAATAGTATACACAGTTTTAGAATCGTGTAAACCATCGCCCGAAGGTTGTACCATGAAAAAGACAAACTATCTTTTGCTTGTTTTTGCAAGTATCGTTTTTGCGCTTTGCGTTTCTTCTTTTGCGGATGAAAATGACGTTTCGCTTACGCCCAAACAAAAACTAGCCGCGAACATTGAAAAATACGCTGCGGAAAAAGAAATCACAGATCCCCTTCAGGCTTCCTGGGAATATCACAAGAACTCACCTAAGGAAGAGTGGCTGCCGGTTTGGAAAGAGATCCTATTGAACGGAACGTTGGCGGAGTCGGTCACCAACTGGCTCAACTTTGCAAAAGTGCCGCTCTTTTTCCTGTGTCAGGTCGATGATCCTACATGGCCGGACGACTCTCATTTTTTGAATATTGCGACTGAATTTAAAAAACTCTGCGAAGAACCAGGCCACTTCACGCTGGATGATTTTTCCGATGCGCTTTTAAAGATGCGTACGGATGGGAACTGCTGTTATCCGGCGTGCTATGCTTATATGTACTTTTCAAAGAATGAACAGAAAAAAACAGCTACAAGATATTCTTATAATTTTAAAAGCGTAAGCGATGTACTGAAAATTCTTAGCCTGAAAAACGGTGGTGAAAAGATTTTGCTGGACAAGTTGGAGGAACTGAAAAAAGGAGATTATAGAGAATTTTGCGGCAGCACATTAGGCGAACAATCTTTGGGAGATATAACTACTTTTAGTTTCGAAGGCTATTATAAGTTAATTAAGAATGATATTATCGGCAAATGGTGGGAGTTGTTTATGTTCGCTGAACGCTGCGGCATTAAGGACAGTTTTTTTAAAGAGCTTGAAAGTTTTGCCGATACTCAAAGCAATTGTTTTTTTCTCACGAAATTTTATTGTGAGCGCCTTGGTAATAGGGAAAAAGCCATAGAGTTTTTAAATAAGCATTTTAATGTTGATAAGATATGCACTTTCACGGAAGCTTACCCTGAATATGCAGGATTGCGCGTTTCATTGAATGATACTATAAGCACCAGGGAAGAGCCGTCTCCTCTTTTTAAGGTGCTTCAATGGCAGCTCTATCACAATCCTCATGAGTTCTGCCGAAGTGCCGGATGGTTTTGGGAAGGCCAAAGCCCATCGCATTCCTCTCTGACGTATCTTTCTTATAATGAAATCAAAAAAAAGTTGGTTAAGCCGATGCTTGAAAACGTTGAAAAGCCTTCTTTATCGATTGTCAGAAGGCTTTCCGAGATATCTGATCAGGATGATTTCAAGTGTTACCTAAGGAAAAAGCTGAAAAAAGAAGACAATATTTTCTGCGCACTTTATCTAGCCACTCTTACCGACGATCCGGAGGAGTTTACAAACTGTTTGAGGATCTTATCTCCCGAGAAAGACCAAGTGGGGATATCATGCATTATTGTCAGCCTTAGGGATAATTACCCCTCATCTTGCGCCAAGATTATTCTCGACATGATACAGGGAAGCGATATAAAGAGCAATCCTGATTTTCCTTATTATGCTGAACGGTTTAAGAAATGGTGCCTTTCAAAGAACGTTCCTGAAGTTGCAAGTGAAGTTGATTCTATCCTGAAAAACACAGAACGGAAAGATAAAATCACCTATTACGATCCTAAAAAGGCGCTTGAAGAAAAAATAGAGAAGGAAATTGAATATTCTCCAGTGTCGACAAAAAAGCAGACCTATTACTTCAGGCACTCCCAAAGCGAATGGTTGCCGCTTTGGAAAAGGCTGCTGTTCACGGATAAATTGCCAGAAGCCGTAGCCAATTGGCTGGATTTTGCAAAGTTTCCAATGGAGAATTTAAAAGACAATACCGGCGTTATAAAAGAAGAACTTAAGTCAAGACTTTTGGAAAATTGCGAAAAAGAGGGACATTTTACTTTCCAAGAATTCTTAGATGCTCTGATAAACGCCCCCGTTAACGAAAAGTGTTTTCAGCAAAATTATTCGGCGTCTTTTCATTCTTCCAGCAGCGCCGCTTATGAAATTCTTGATTCCATAACCTTCTACCAGATAGCGGATGCGCTGGTTTTCCTTAGTCAAACCAACGCGCTTTCAAAGGTTGCCGAAAGAGCGAGTAAAACTCTTGATTATTCAATTCAGAAACGTTACGAGACCAATGATTGCGAAAAATCTGTTTACGGTTCCGAACGAGCTCCCGAGCGTTGGCAGCCATCCTTCGTTTCGCCAAGCCGATTTACATGGGATGTTTATGAAAGAGCGCTCTTTTGCAAAGAGTATAAACAAGAGGAAGCTTTTCTGAAATATGCCTCCGAAGCGCTCGCTGAGCATCCGGACGCTTTGGCTTTGCTGAAACAATATTGCATAATTCTTATCGACCAGAATAAAAAACCTGAAGTTGTTGATTTCTTAAAAAAGAATTATCCGCCGGAGAAGATATATCATATCACTGAAGACATTGATGATTTCTATGAGATCTTTGGCTGGTTAACTTATAATCCAAGAGACGATTCTGTAGATTTAAAGTCTTTACCGGATAGAGATGAGATTAGGAAAAATTGGGTTAAGACGCAATTGGAGGATAATTGTGAAAGAACTTTGAGGTTACATAACCTTAATAATGTATGGTTCAAAAATTACGACCGCGATAAGACAATTGCCATGGAAGTCGTCCAGCCTTATCTGGCGACCTTGCCCAAGCAGGATATGCTGACTTTGCGCCGGCTGGGCCAGATCTCCGAGACCAACTGGTTCAAGGCTTTCGTTAAAGAAGGTTGGGAGAAGGAGAAGAGTGTGCCATTTGCCATCGAAGAGGCCTGCCTTACGGAAGATTCCCTGGAGTTTGCCGAGTTGCTTTCCTTCATTGCCAAGGAAGGCTGTCCTATGATGGGAGACATACCATTCTTAACAAGAAAGTTAAACGATGACAGCCCGGTGTCTTGCGCTGACGATATGATGACGCTTATCGAAAAGAGCGGAATCTTAGATAAAAAGGCTTACATAGGATATTTAAATTATTTCTGCGAGTGGTGCGTAAAGAAAGGCAGAAAGGACATTGCGGACAAAATAACTTCCCTCAAGTAGCTGTAATGGATTTCCACGAGGAGAAAGATTGGATTAAAAAACGGAACATATTGCAATTTAACATTTTATAAAATAAATTGACGTGGTTTAGCGGCTCTTCGCTCGTAGGGGGAGCCGTGCTTCGTGGGTAAGACCGCCTTTTGGGGCCTTGGAGGGCTTTAAGGGGCGGTCGGCCTTTTTTGAGGGGGCCGTTTTGACATTTTTCGGCCGTTTTGATAGAATATCTTTAATATAAATAATAATAAAAAACCAATTAAAGAGGTTCTATGAGCGAAAAAGGCTATACCGCTGAGAACATCACGGTACTGGAAGGTCTGGAGGCTGTAAGAAAGCGTCCGGCCATGTACATCGGAGATACGGGTGAGCGCGGACTGCATCACCTGGTCTACGAGGTTGTGGATAACTCAATCGACGAAGCTTTGGCGGGCTTCTGCAACAAGATCACGGTGACGATCCATAGCGACAACTCCGTGACGGTGGAAGACGACGGCCGAGGCATCCCTGTCGATATGCATCCCAAGATGCATAAGCCCGCGGCGGAAGTCGTGCTGACTGTTTTGCACGCCGGCGGAAAATTCGACAAGCAGAATTACAAAGTGTCCGGCGGCTTGCACGGCGTGGGCGTGTCCTGCGTGAACGCGCTGTCCGATTGGATGGATGCTGAGATCAGAAGAGACGGCAAGGTCTATCACATAAGTTTCGAAAGAGGCAAGGTAAAGAATCCGCTGACTGCGATCGGAAAGACGAAAGGAAGAGGTACGACCATCACCTTCCATCCGGACAGCGAGATCTTCGAGACGACCGTTTACCGCTTCAATATTTTGTCGCAGCGCTTGAGGGAGCTGGCCTTCCTTAATAAGGGCATAGAGATCACCTTGATCGACGAAAGGGAAAGCCCCGTTAGGAAAGAGACCTTCAAATACGAAGGCGGCATCGTTTCCTTCGTGGAATACCTCAACAAGAACAAGACGCCCATCCACGACACGGTCATCTACTTCAACAGGGAAAAGGACGACGTGACGGCGGAAGTGGCCCTGCAGTTCAACGAGAGCTACCAGGAGATGATCTACTCGTTTGCCAATAACATCAATACCGTGGAAGGCGGAACGCACCTTGTGGGCTTCAGAGCGGCTCTTACGAGGTCTCTCAATAACTATGTCAAACAGGCGCTGACCAGCGGCAAGAACAAACAGCAGACCTCGATCACCGGCGAAGACGTCAGCGAAGGTCTGTGCGCCGTGGTCTCCGTTAAGGTCATGGAGCCTCAGTTCGAAGGTCAGACGAAAACGAAACTCGGCAACAGCGAAGTCAAGGGCATCGTCGAGTCCATCGTAAACGACGGACTGGGTATTTTCCTGGAAGAGAATCCGACGGTCGCCAGGAAGATCGTAGAGAAGGCCATTAACGCGGCTAGGGCGCGCGATGCGGCCCGTAGAGCGAGAGAGCTGACTCGTCGTAAGGGTGCCTTGGATTCAGCGGCCTTGCCGGGCAAATTAGCGGACTGCTCCGAACACGATCCCAGCATGTGCGAAATGTACCTGGTGGAGGGCGACTCCGCAGGAGGAAGCGCCAAGCAGGGCAGGGACAGACGTTTCCAGGCTATTCTGCCTTTGCGCGGCAAAATTTTGAACGTGGAGAAAGCCCGCGAGGATCACGTTCTTAGCAGCGACGTCATCAAGCAGATCATCACCGCTATCGGAACGGGCATCGGCAAGACGGAATTCGACATCAGCAAAGCCCGCTATCATAAGATCGTTATCATGACCGATGCGGACGTGGACGGCGCGCACATCAGAACGCTGCTTCTGACCTTCTTCTACCGTCAGATGCCCCAGCTTCTGGAAAACGGCTACATCTATATCGCGCAGCCGCCCCTTTACAAGGTCTCACGCAAGAAAAAAGAGCGCTATCTCAACACCGAGGATGAAATGAACGCCTTCCTGCTCGACCTGGGCATAGAAGAGGCCCAGTGCACCGTAGAGGGCAACAAGAATCCCATGCAGGCGCAGCAGCTAAGAGAGCTTCTGGACAATCTGGTGAAGATCGAGCAGCTTCTGGCGGCCCTGGAGAGAAAGAGCGTCGATATCAGGGAATACCTGAAGGTCGCGGAAGAGAAGGGCAAGCTCCCCATTTACCGCGCCAAAGTCGACAGAGACGTCTATTACCTTACGACGGAAGAAGAGCTGATCGCTCTGAAAGAAAAGTTCGACAAGCCGGCCGAGGCTCCTGCGGAAGGCGAGGCGGAAGGGGAAGCTATCGTGGACGACACCTCGATGGTAGATACCTTCGAACTGTACGAGTCGCACATGCTGGCTAAATTCGCGGAAGAGCTGAAGAGCCGCCGCCTGAAGATCACGCAGTGGTTCAGCGCCGACTATGAACTGACGGATGCCGAAAAGGATCTGGCCAGGAACCCCAAGGACGGCGGAGAGCCGACGGTCCTGCCTCTCGGCACGCTGACGACTTCCGATGCCTCCCAGAAGTTCTATTCTCTGGGCGAGCTCTTGAGAAAAGTGCGCGACAATGGCCGCAAGGGGTTGCAGATCCAGCGCTACAAAGGCTTGGGCGAAATGAACCCCGAGCAGCTCTGGGACACGACCATGGACCCGGCCCGCAGGCTGCTTCTTAAGGCGAAAGTCGAAGACGCGGTGGAAGCCGACGGAGTATTTTCCATCCTGATGGGCGAGGACGTTGACAAGCGCCGCGAATTCATCGAGGAGAACGCTAAATTCGTGACCAATCTTGACATCTAAAGGATCGATAAAAATGGATCAGAATCTTTATACCAGTACTGAGAAAGTCCAGCCGGTCTCTGTTTCGGCTGAGATGAAAAAATCCTTCATCGATTACGCCATGAGCGTGATCATCAGCCGCGCTCTGCCGGAAGTCAGGGACGGTTTGAAACCGGTGCACCGCCGCGTTCTTTACGCCATGTTCCGGGAAGGTCTTTTGCACAACCGCAAATACTCCAAGTGCGCCGGCGTGGTCGGCGAAGTCTTGAAGAAGTATCACCCTCACGGCGACTCGGCTGTTTACGACACCCTGGTGCGCATGGCGCAGCCCTGGAGCATGAGATATCCTCTGGTGGACGGGCAGGGCAACTTCGGTTCCATCGACGGCGACTCCGCCGCGGCCTACCGCTACACCGAGTGCCGCATGACGGCTTTGGCTGAGGAAATGCTCGCTGACATCGACAAGGACACCGTCGATTTCATGCCGAACTTCGATGAGACGGTGCCGGAACCTACGGTGCTGTCCACCAAAGTCCCGCAGCTTTTGTTGAACGGCACCAGCGGCATCGCGGTCGGTATGGCGACCAACGTTCCGCCCCACAACCTGGGCGAACTTTGCGACGCGCTTATCATGTTCATCAAGAATCCGGAAGTGTCGTTGCAGGAACTTATGACCGTCCTGCCCGGACCGGACTTCCCGACCGGCGGCATCATCTGCGGCAACAGCGAGATCATCAACATGTACAAGACGGGCCGCGGAAGATTGAAGATCAGAGGCGCGGCGGGCGTCGAGCCCGGTAAGATGGGCAAGGACAACATTGTTATCACCGAGATACCCTACACCGTCAACAAAGCGAACCTCGTGACCTCGATCGCCGAGCTGGTCAACGACAAGAAGATCACCGGCATATCTGACCTGAGGGACGAATCCAGCAAGGAAGGCATCCGCATCGTGGTGGAACTCAAGCGCGGCGAGATACCCGACGTGGTCCTGAACCAGCTCTACAAGCACACGCAGCTGCAGATGACCTTCGGCGCCATCCTGATCGCCATCGAAGACGGGCAGCCCAGGACGGTCGGCCTCAAGCAGTGCCTGCACAGCTTCGTCAACCACAGGAAAGAAGTGGTGACGAGAAGGTCCGCCTTCGACCTGGCCAAGGCCGAAAAGCGCGCGCACGTCGTGGAAGGCTTCCTGAAAGCCCTCGACATGATCGACAAGGTCGTGGCTTTGATCAGAGGCAGCAAAGACAGGGAAGAAGCGAGAGTCGGCCTCATCAACAAGTTCGACTTCACCGAACCCCAGGCCGTGGCGATCTTAGACATGCGACTCTATCAGCTGACCGGTCTGGAACGCGGAAAGCTGGAAGACGAACTGAAAGAGCTGGAAAAAGAGATCGCTTTCTTAAAGAGCGTGCTGTCCGACGAGAAAGTTCTTATCGGCCTCATAATAGACGAACTGGAAGACCTCAAGAAGCGCTACAGCGACGAACGCCGCACCGCTTTGGCCGGTTCCGCGGACGATCTGAAGATGGAAGACCTGATCGCCAACGAGACAACGGTCATCACCGTGACGCACTCCGGCTACATCAAACGCTGCCCGGTCTCCGCTTTTAGGAGCCAGCACAGAGGCGGAAGCGGCATAAGAGGCGTCGGCACGAAGGAAGAGGATTTCGTGGAGCAGGTCTTCACGGCTTCCACGCACGATTATCTCTTCTTCTTCACTTCAGCCGGCAAAGTTTACTGGCTCAAGGCTTATGAGATCCCGCAGATGCCCCGCGATTCCCGCGGCAAAGCGATCGTCAACCTGCTGCAGGTCGAGAGCGGCGAGAAGATCTCCGCTATTCTGCGCGTGACAGGCTTCAACGACACCCAGAGCATCATCCTCTGCACCAGAAAGGGCCTCGTCAAGAAGACGAAACTCAACGAGTTCCGCAATATGCGCAAGAGCGGACTGATCGCCATCAACCTCGAAGACGACGACACCATCTGCACCGCCAAGATGACTGGCGGCAACGACGACGTCATTCTCTTCACCAGAAACGGCATGTCCATCCGCTTCTCCGAGCAGGACGCCAGAGACCTTGGCCGCAACACCAAGGGCGTCAGAGGCATCAAGCTTGAGAACAACGACTACGTCATCGGCATGGAAGTCGTAAGCGACGAGAACACCAGCGTCCTGGTCCTGACGGAACAGGGCTACGGCAAACGCACGACCTTCCACGAATACCACATCCAGCGCCGCGCCGGCAAAGGCCTCATCGCCATCAAGACGACCGAAAGGAACGGCAAGGTGGTCTCCGCCTTCACCGTCGATCCGACTACCGAGATCGTCATGGTGACGCAGGGCGGGCAGCTGATCAGGACTCGCGCCGGCGAGTTCCGCGAGATTGGCCGCAACACCCAGGGCGTCCTGGCCGCGAGACTTGATGAAGGCGATTCTTTGGTCGCCGCCGCCAGAGTCTTCACGACCGGATTGGAGGAAGCCGAGGAAGAGGAAGGAGAAGAGTCCGGCCCGACCCAGGGCGAACTCCTCCCCGAGGACAACGAAACAGAAAAAGAATAAACTAAATATAACCACAACAATCAGATTAAATTTATGGCAATCAAAGCTGAAATATCTACGAAGACTCCCTGCGAAGTGGTCGTGAAGGCCAGTGTCGGACAAGAGGAGCTTAAAGCCGCTTACGAAAGCTCCCTCCTGAGGAACAGCAAAATGGTCGAACTGCCCGGTTTCCGCCGCGGCAAAGCGCCCCGCTCAATGGTCGAGGCCAAGTTCAAGGAATATTTCGAACAGGAAGCGATGGACGACATGATCAACAAAGTCGTCAAGAGCCTCGTCAAACAGTACCGCTTGCACGTGGTCACCGAAATGAGCATGAAAGACAAGCCGGTCTATCCCGCCGAGGGAGACATGACCTTCGAAGTCGAATTCGAAGTCGCTCCCAAAGTCGAGAACATCGATTACACCGGACTGAAGCTCAAAGGCCGCAAGACGGAAGTGACCGACGAGGAAGTAACTAAAGAGATCGCTTTGGCTGCCGAGCGCTTCGCCACCTACGAAGAGATCAAGACCGACCGTCCGGCCCAGTTCGGCGACTGGTCCGTCTGCACTTACAAGGCGACCTTAGGCGAGAAGGAAGTCTTCAAGAGAGACTCCGCCTGGGTAGAAGTGGCTCAGGACCGCAATACCCCGGCACCGGGCTTCTGCGCTGAAATAGCCGGCATGAAGAAAGGCGAAACGAAGACCTTCGAACTGAATTCCGGCGCCGACTTCTTCATGAAGGAATACCGCGACCAGAAGCTGACCTTCACCGTTACCCTTGAGAGCATCAGGGAACGCTCCGTTCCGGAAGTGAACGACGAACTGGCCGCCAAGATCGACCCGAACATCAAGACCGTGGACGAACTGCGCGTCAAAGTGAAGGAAGCCTTCACCCAGAACAAGGCCGAGATCGAGCAGAACCGTCTCTGCGAACTGGCCAGGGAACAGCTTGTCAAGAACAATCCCATTCCTCTGCCGCCTTATTTCGTGCAGGCTCAGACCAACAACATCCTGCGCCGCGAACTGGAAAACAAAGTGAGAGGCGGAATGAAGGAGGAAGAGCTCCAGAAGGAAGCCGAGAAGATCAAACCGCAGTGCGAAGAACGCGCTAAGACCGACGTGGCCGCCGAATTCATTGTAGGCTACATCGCCGACAAGGAGAAGATCCTCCTGACCGCCGACGACATCATGCCCCGTCTGCAGGAATACGCCAGAATGTTCGGCCGTCCCGTGCAGTGGGTCTTCAGAATGTTCGAGCAGTCCGGCAAACTCGACGAATTGAGAAGCGGCATCCTCCAGGAGAAGACCTTGAGGTTCGTCGTTTCCAAAGCCGAAGTTACCGAACAATAATAAAGAGGGGGTAGCTATGCGCCGCGTATTTTTTGCGATAGTTTTCTTTCTCCTGGGAGGAGCCTCGCTCCTTTTGGCCCAGAATTCCGGTTTCGTGAATCTGGAAGCGAAGGAGAAACGCGACCTGGTCATAAAGCTCATGATGACGACCGACATGTATTCCTCGCTGGATTTTTCCATCAACTCCATCGTGGCTTCCATGCCGGAAGAGATCAGGCCCAGCTTAAGGAAGGCCATAAAGACCGACGAACTTATGCGGCGCATCATCCCTGTTTACGAACGTCATCTCAGCAAGGAGACCATCCAGGCTCTGCTTGATTTCTATCACAGCGAGCCCGGCAACGCCTGGCTCAGAGCCCAGGACGCGATCATGAAGGATACCATGGCGGTCTCCAAAGCCTACACCAGCGAGTGCGTGAAGTCGCTGACAGCCAAATGAGCAAGATCTACGAACTTTTCTCAACTCCCCAGGGCGAAGTAAAACCGGCGCTCTTCATAGTGCTGTTCGTCGTCGCCCTGCTCCTGACTTTGCTCTTCACAAAGTTGGTCTTGGCTTTCGCCCTGAAGAAAAAACTCTTCGGGCCGGTCGGCGGCCGCCATATCGGCAACCGCCAGATCCCCAGGCTTGGCGGGGCGGCGCTTGTGGCGGCTTTCGCCATCACGGCGGTTTTGGCGGCCTTCCTCAACCCCTCGGTCGCCAAGGAGTTCCTCCAGCCGCAGACGCTGGCCATTTTCGGCGGGCTGCTTATCGTGGCCGTCCTCGGCATTGTCGATGACCTTCTGCAGCTCAGCTGGGCGACGAAGTTCGTTTTCCAGATCGTGGCCAGCTGCCTCGTCATAGGCAACGGCATCGTCATCGCTAAGATCACGAACCCCTTCGGACCGACGCTCGATTTCTATCCCTGGATGGCTATCGCTTTCACTTTGATCTGGCTCGTCGGAATTACCAACGCCATCAACCTTTCTGACGGTCTGGACGGACTGTGCGGAGGCATTATCTTCATCGTGGCGGCGGTCATCTTTGTCAATTCCAGAATGCTGGCGCACACCAGGCCGGAGCAGTTCACGCTCTTCATTTTCCCGAGCGTAGTCTGCGCCATCGTTTTGGGCGCCGTCTTGGGATTTTTGCGCTACAATTTCTATCCCGCCAAGATATTTTTGGGCGATGGGGGAGCGCTCTTTCTGGGCTTTTTGGTCGCCTGCATGGCGATTAGAAGCTCGCAGATCAGCGCCACGAGCGTAGCGCTTCTCGTTCCCATCATCGCTCTGGGCCTTCCCATCCTCGACACGACTATGGCCTTCCTGCGCCGCACGGTCAGGAGGGAGAACCCCTTCCAGTCCGACGCCCAGCATATCCATCACAAGATCATGTACAGCGGTTTGACGCACCCCGAGACCGTTCTGGTGCTCTACGGCTTCTGTCTGCTCTTGGGTCTGGCCGCCTTGGCGCTCTCCCTTAGGAGCAACCAGTACGCCGGGATCATCCTTGTGGTGCTGACTATTGTCATTCTCCTCGGCTTTAAAAAATTCGGCGTTCTGGACGTCACCAGACTCTGGGGAGTCCGACGCCGCGGCGACATGGAAGAGCAGAAAAAAGATGAGTAACAGTTCGCTCATTCCGCTCATCAAGGATTATCTCAAGCAGGAGATGACCCTCGGCAACTGGGATTCCATCGCGCCAGAGACGCTTCCTCCCGATCCGGGGGACGTCAAAGCTTACCTCGCCAGGAAAACAGCCGCCGCCAAAAAACCGGCCAAGAAAGCGGAAAGCGAACCGCTCAACAAATTCAGGGAACCATTCAAAATTGAAGGCGGCAGCAAAGCGGAAGAACTGAAGCGCCTAAAAGAATACGCTCTCGGCTGCAGGCAATGCGCCCTCTGCCAATCGAGGAGCAACCTGGTCTTCGGCAGCGGAGACCCTGAAGCGCAGATCATGTTCATCGGCGAGGCGCCCGGGGAAGACGAAGATCTTCAGGGCGAACCTTTCGTGGGCAGAGCCGGCGAACTTCTGACGGACATCATCGAAAAGGGCATGAAGATACCGAGGAAGAGCGTCTATATAGCCAACGTCTTGAAATGCCGTCCGCCCATGAACCGCGATCCCCAGCCCAACGAGATCGACAACTGCACGCCCATGCTGGCCTGCCAGATCAGGATAGTGCGCCCCAAGGTCATCATTGCGCTCGGCGCTTTCGCTTCGCGCTACCTTTTGAACACCAAGTCGGGCATCAACGCTTTGCGCGGCGCTTTCCACACTTTGAGGATAGACGGCATGGCCATCCCCGTTATGCCGACGTATCATCCCTCCTACGTCCTCAGGGAATACACCGGGGAAGTGAGAAGGAAAGTCTGGAACGACGTTACGCAGGTCATGAAATATCTGAATGACAAACAAGTATAAACATATCTTCGGCCCCGTGGCCTCCAGGAGATTAGGGCGCTCGCTGGGCATAGATCTTATCCCTTTCAAGACCTGTACCTTGGACTGCGTTTACTGCGAGTGCGGCCGCACCACCAATAAGACGCTGGAAAGGAAAGATTATTTCTCTCCGGAAGAAGTCCTGGGCGAACTCAAGGACTGGTACGACAAAGGGGGCGAGGCCGACATTGTGACGCTGGCCGGCTCCGGCGAACCGACGCTCTACAAGTCCCTCAAAAAAATCATAGAGGGCGCCAAGGAGATAACCAAGCTTCCCGTCTGCCTGATCACGAACGCCACGCTTTTTTACATCGAGGAAGTCAGGGAAGCGGCTCTGCTTGCTGACGTCGTCATGCCGAGCCTGGACGCCGCGGACGAAAAGACTTTCAAGAAGCTGAACCGCCCGGACCCTGACCTTCCTTTCGCCGACTATCTCGACGGGCTCAAAGCTTTCTGCGAAGCTTACCGCGGAAAGGGGAGAGTCGATCTAGAAGTTTTCCTTGTCCCCGGCATCAACGACAACGAGGATCAGGTGACAGCGCTTTCCCTTTTGTCGCGCTCACTGAAAGTGAACTGCGTCCAGCTCAACACCGCCGTCAGGCCGCCCGCCGAAAAGGACGTCCTGCCCATTCCCAGGGAAGACATGGAAAAGTGGGCCCGCTACTTCATTCCCAAAGCGGAAGTCATCGCTTCCTATCACTCCGCCCCGCTCAAGGAAAAAAAGGAAGTCAACGAGGAAGAGCTCCTGGAGACCTTGAGTCACAGGATAATGTCCCTGGAGGACTTGGTGGAAGCCAAAGGATATCCTAAAACAGAGACCGAAGCGCTCCTTAAAACTCTTTTGCAAAAAGGCTCGATCCATTCCCGCACGCAAGACGGGAAGGAATTTTTCTATGTTTGACGTCCACGCCCATCTGACTGACGAAGTTATCTACGGCGATCTGGACAATGTGATCAAAGAGGCTCAAACCGCCGGCGTCAGGCGTTTCCTTATTCCGGCTTACAGCAAAAATTTTTGGCTGAGAGCCAAAGATATCGCGGAAAAATATCCCTTCGTTTATTTCGCCGTGGGCGTTCATCCGCTCTTCATAGGAGAAGGCGACGATCAAAAGCTTAGGGAAACGCTCGTAAAACATCCCAAATGCCTCGCAATCGGAGAAGTCGGGCTCGATTATGTCCCCGACGACAGCCAGAAGCCCCGGCAAACGGCCTGGTTCGCCCAGGAAGCGGCCTTTGCCAAGGAACACGATAAACCACTAGTCATCCACTGCCGCAAGGCCTATTATGACCTTCTGGAGCCTTTGAAGGAATTCGGCGCTCCTTTTCTCCTCCACAGCTGCTCCTGCTCAAGGGAGCAGGTGAAGCCTTTCCTAGACCTCGGCGCCTACATAAGCTTTTCCGGAACCCTAACGCGGACGAACGCCAAGAAAACCATAGAGTTGGCGCGCTACGTTCCCAGGGACAAAGTCCTTTGCGAGACCGACAGCCCTTACATCGGCACCGATAAAGTCAGGCCGCCTTTTGTCAGGCCCGCGCAGGTGATGGAAGTCGCCGAAACGTACGCGAAAGCGACAGGCCTGACCTTAGAGGAAGCGGAAAAATTGACCGACAAAAACGCGGAGCGTTTTTTTGTAATATAAGAACCGAACATGCCAAGTTACGTTTCCATAGCTTTCGAGGCCAACCTCGACACCCACTACACCTACAGCGTTCCGGATGCTCTGAAAGCCGGCGCTGTGATGGGAACGCGCGTCATGGCGCCTTTGGGTCATTCCCAGAGGATCGGCTACATTGTGGACGAAGATCCCGCCGTCCCTTCCGGAGTGAAGCTGAAAGACATCCTTTCCCTGGTCGACAAGAAGCCGATGATCACGCCCCCTCTGATGCGCCTTGCGCTTTTCGTTTCGGAATACTATTTCTGCGGCCTGGGCCAGGCTCTGAAATGCTTTCTCCCCGCGCCTGTCAGGCACCGCGCTTCCGACTACGGCATGGTCCACGTAGTTAAGATAAAAAAAGACCTGAAAGAGCTGAACGATCTCTACGACAATACGCCCGAGCGTTTTTGGAAAAAGCGCAACATCCTGCGCTGTCTGATCGTGAGAAAAAGTTCGGCCGACCAGAAGTCGCCCTTCCTTCTCCAGCAGCTGAAAGAAAGAGCGGAATGCGACCTGGCCTCCATAAGATCGCTTGAAAAAGCGGGCGTTCTGGAAACGGCTCTGGAGCAGCACTGGTCATTGAGGGACGAAGGGGCCGCTTTGCCAAACATTCCTCCCGAACTGACGGAAAGCCAAAAGCTCGCGGTCTCGGAAGTTTTGAAAAAGAAAGACATATTCGCGCCTTTCCTTCTGCACGGCGTCACCGGCAGCGGCAAAACGGAAGTTTACCTCCATATCATCGAAGAGGCGTTGAAGAATAACAAGACCGCCGTGGTCCTCGTCCCCGAGATCGCGCTAACCCCCCAGACCGCCGACCGCTTCCGCGGCCGCTTCGGCTCGAAAGTAGCGGTACTCCACAGCGCCCAGAGCGACAAGGAACGCCACCGCCAGTGGTGGCGCATCAAAGAAGGCGAAGCGAAAGTCGTAGTTGGCGCAAGGTCCGCCGTCTTTTCTCCCGTATCCGAGCTTGGCTGCATAATAGTCGACGAGGAGCACGAGAGCAGCTACAAGCAGAACGGCGAAGCGCCCTATTACAACGCCCGCGACCTCGCGGTCATGCGCGCGAAACTTGAGAACTGCCCCGTAGTGCTCGGCTCCGCCACGCCTTCGCTCGAGAGCGTTCACAACGCCGAGATCGGAAAATACACCCTGCTCAGGCTGACAAGCAGAGTCTGCGCCAGCGCCGATATCAAAACGGAACTCATAGACCTCAACAAAGAGGCGCAGGTCGCCTCGCAGTTCGGCGTCATCTCCCGTTCCTTGAAAAGCGCCATAGAGGAATGCCTCGCGAAAAGAGAGCAGGCCATTCTCTTCTTGAACCGCCGCGGGTACGTCCCGAGGCTCATCTGCCCGGAGTGCTACGAGAGCCTTAAGTGCCCGAGCTGCTCGGTGCCTTTGGCTTATCACAAGCGCGACAACGTTCTGAAGTGCCATCTTTGCGGATACACCAGCGAATACCTTCCGCCCTACAGCTGCCCGAGCTGCGGAACGCAGTTGAAGCCGGCGGGCTACGGGACGCAGCGCGTGGAAAACCTTCTGCACAGCCTTTTCCCTGAAGCGAGAATAGGCCGTATGGACAGGGACACTACGAGTCAGATCGGCGCGCACGAAAAGATCCTTACAGCTTTCGCCGACCATGAGTTCGACATTCTCTTAGGCACTCAGATGATCGCCAAGGGCTTAGACTTTCACAACGTGACGCTGGTCGGCGTACTGAACGCCGACATTTCCCTTAACACGCCGGACTTCCGCTCCGGGGAAAGGACTTTCCAGCTCGTCACCCGGGTCGTCGGCCGCTCCGGCAGGGGAGCCAAAGCCGGCCGCTCCGTCGTCCAGTCCTTCACGCCCGAAGCGGATGTTCTGAACTGCGCTGTGAAAGGGGACTGGGAGGGTTTCGTCAAAAAGGAGATGCGGGACAGGAAAGAGCTGAACTATCCTCCCTTCTCCCACATCATAGAGATAGTCTTCAAGAGCAAGGAAGCGAAAAAAGCCTACGATTCCGCCAAAAAATTCAGGAACGCCATCAAGAAGAACGTTCCCAGGATACCGGGCTACTTTTACATGACGGAAGTGGAGGAAGCCAATCCCTCCTTCGCCTTCAACGAATACCGCTACCAGATCCACATAAGGACCACCCTTGTCCAGGCGGTCGCAAAAGAACTTCTCGCTCCCTTCAGGGAGCTTTTGAAAGGCCGTTCCGGCGTCAGGGCTCAGATAGACGTCGATCCTGTCTGATCACCTGATTTTTCTCGCGAAAAGCAAAGCGACAATAAAAGCCGCGAAAGCCAAGGCCGGTTCGGGGACCGTCTCGTTCAGGCCGGAAACGGCGAGCGCGAAGGTCTGGGGTCCTTCCATGACGTTGACGCCGCTCACTCTGATCTCTATGCTGCTGTCCGCCGGGAAGTCACTTATCTGGCAGCGCTCTATGTTGTTGATGTGATCGTTGGATTCCGTTTTTCCGCCGGAATAGTATTCGTTTTCGCCGTCGCTTACTATGATGTCCAGGTCGTTTATTAAGGCGAGTTCCGCGCCCACCGTGCCGGGGGAGTCTGTCCAGCAGAGTGTGGCGGAAACAGGCCCCTCGCTTTCCTTGGTGAAGAAATAGGAGACGGTCTTACCGGTCTCTTCTATCGTGCCTTCCCTGACCAACAGTTCGCCGCAGGAGGGATTAAGGCTTTCGTTCAAATTGACGTGCCCGAAGCCGTTCACCCCGTTGGGAACGGTTTCCGGGATCTCGGTGCGATTGGTGAACTGCCCTTTGCCCATATTCCTGGCGCCGTTGATCAGAACAGCCTTAACGAGCGCGGAGGAGGGGGATGATATGTCGGTGTTTTCTTTGAGATACTGCAGGACGCAGGCGGCTGAACCGGCGGTCAGCGGCGAGGCCATGGAGGTCCCGTGATCGTAAGTGTAATAAGATTTTCTCTCTCCCTGGTTGACGCTGTCATAGAGGGCTTCCACGGAATTGATGAAGGTGCCTGGCGCCGCGATATCCGGTTTTGCTCTGCCGTCCTTTGCCGGGCCTCTGCTGGAAAAACAGGCCATGCCTTGCTGTGTTTTATTGTTCGGCTCTCCAATCTTGTCGTTGTAATAGGGGCTGGAGGAGTCTAAAGTTCTTCCGTAAAGCTGACCGTAAGTTGTGGTGAATTCCGGACGGTAACTTTCCGCGGCGCCGACGGTAACAATATTTTTAGCCACGGCTTCCATGCCAAGGGTGCAATTATCTTTGGTGCTGAATTCGTAATTTTCATTGCCCGCGGCGAAGAGGATAAGGAGATCGGGATATTTTCCGCTCAGTGTGTCGTAGAGTTTCGCTTCGGAATTGTATTCGCCCTTGAAACCTGTGTAGACGGATCCCCAGCTGTTGTTCATTACGCGTCCGCCGGCGTTGTAAGCTTTTGAAATATCGCCGTCCGTAAGTTCGACAATCTCACCCGAGTCGGTCAGAAAACGTATGAAGTACAGGTCCGCGTCCCGGGCCGTTCCGGCGTATTTGCCGTTTTCATGGGCGCCGGTCCCAGTCGCCGAACCCGCGACATGCGAACCGTGTCCGTGCAAGTCGCGCCAATCCTCGGCTTCATCGTTATTTTCAGCCAGGACGCCTATGACGTTCTTGTTCTGGAAGTCGTCGTGGATAGTGGCAAGGTCGCCGCTGTCCAAACCGGTGTCCGCGACTATCACCATAACGCCCTTTCCGGTGTAGCCGGATTCGTTGGCGGAATCGACGTTCATCAGCTCGCCGGATCTGGCGACGTCGTTCATGAGTTTCTTTTTAGGCTTGAGTTCGACGGACAGAACGCCGCTTAATTTCGATAGATCAGAAACCAGGGAAAGGGGGATCTTCGCCTCGACGACGGGAGGATCGTTGTGGAGCAGCTTGAATTCCGCGATGTTTCGCTCTTTTAAAAATTCCGCGACGGAATCATAGCTTTCAAGGGCGGCAAGGCCCAACAGCACTTTTTCGGAAGCGTCCGTTGACGTGATCCTGTTTTGGAATCCCAAGGAGACGATCTTGTATTCCGGTTTGTATTCGCCGCAATAAATAAGAGGGAAGATCTCTTCAAGAGTTTTTATCTGATCCTTGCTGGCCAGGAAGATGTAGGCGTTGGGAGGAATGACGCCGATCTTCTTCAAGCCGAGCGCGGCTATTTCCTGCATATCCGCCGCGCTGAAATTTCTTTCCGGCTGGACGATGAACTGGTACTGGCCCTCGGCGGTGGGGGAGGATCCGATCGTTTCAGCGCCGGCAATTTTAGGCGAAGACGGATCGATCACGGCGTTGGCGAGCCTGATCAGCCCGGGATCGGCTGAAAGCGGAAGACAAAAAGAGAAAAGCAGAAGAACGGCAAAAAGTTTTTTCATAAGCTTATCTAGTTTTCTTGATAAGAAGCATGGTGATCAGTAAAGCCACGAAGGCGAAAGCCGGTTCGGGAACAGCGTTCGCGCCAGAAACGCAGAGCGCGAAACTCTGGGGACCTTCCATGACGCTGTAGCCGGAAACTTTGATCTCGACCTTTTTGTTGGGAGGAATGTCTTTCAACTGGACGCGCTCACAGTTGTTGAGGAAATCGTTGTGGAAATTCTTCCCGCCGGCGTAATAGGTGTCTTCCCCAATAGTTACGGTGATGTCCAGGTCGTTGACCAGGGCAATGTACGCGCCGGGAGTTCCGGGATAGTCGTTCCAGCAGAGCGTGGCGGAAAGGGGACCGTCGCCGGCCTTGGTGAAGGAATAGGCCGCTTCGCCGCCGGTCTCTTCTATGGAGCCTTCCGCTACGAAGAGCTCGCCGTCCGCGGGCATTAGGCTGATAGCAAGGTCGACATGTCCGAAGCCGTTGACGTGGTTGGGGACTTCGCTTGGGATCTCGACGGCCTCGTCAAACTGGCCGTTGCCCATGCTTCTGGCGCCGTTTATTATCACGGCTTTAACAAGGGCGGAGGAGGGAGCGGGAATTTGTTTCTTTTCCCTCAGGAACTGGATGATGTCGGCGCAGGCTCCGGCTGTCAAGGGAGCGGCCATGGAAGTGCCGAACTTGTAAGTGTACCAGGAGCTTCTTTCGCCATCGTTGGTGTCGTCGTAAAGCGATTCCACAGAATAGATCCAGGTGCCCGGCGCCACGATGTCGGGTTTTGAGCGGCCGTCCTTGCCGGGGCCGCGGCTCGAGAACATCGCCATGCCCTGTTGTACGCCGTTGTTGGGCGCGCCGACCGGGTCGTAAAAGTAGGGGTCGTCGATGTCGACGTCCCAGAGCATGCCGTAGTAGTAGTAATTGAGATTCGGACGGTAGTTCTCGGACGCGCCCACCGCCAGGCAGTTTTTACTGAGGCATTCTTGGCCGAGGGAAAAGTTGTCCACGATGTCGATCTTTTCGTTCTCGTTTCCGGCGGCGAAGAGCCAGAGAAAATCGGGATACTGCCTGCAGATGGTGTCGAAGCGTTGGGCTTCAGAAGTGTATTCTCCTTCGAAGCCGTAGTAGGAGGAGCCCCAGCTGTTGTTTATGACCCTGCCGCCGGCGGCGTAGGCTCTCTCTATGTCGCCGTCCGTTATGTCTACCAGATAATCGGAACTGTCGCCGATGCAGATGAAGTAAAGGTCGGCTTCCGGTGCCGTGCCGGCGTACCGGCCGCCGTAGTGGGCACCCGTGCCCGTAGCTGAACCCGCCACGTGCGTCCCGTGGCCGTTGATGTCGCTCCAGTCGCTTCTCGAGGTGTTGGCTTCGCCGACGACGCCGATTACGTTTTTATCCTGGAAGTCGTCGTGGATATTGGAAAAGTCTCCGCTGTCCAAGCCGGTGTCAGCAACGACGACCATCACGCCTTTCCCTTTGTAGCCGGTCTCGTTCACCGCCTCCACGTTCATGAGGCCCTCGGTCCTGGCCACTTCGTTCATCACTTTCTTTTTGGCCTTCCTTTCAACGTTCATCACTTCGCTCATTTTGACAAGCGAAGCGACCAAAGAGGCTGAGAACTCAGCTTCCACTACGGGCGGCTCCTTATAGAGGAGCTTCACATTCTTGGCGCCTTTGTTTTCCAGGAAAGATCTGACCGCTTCGAAATTATCCTTGGAGGCGAGGCCGATCAAAAACTTTTCAGGCTCGTTGAAAGAGGCGGTCTTTTTCTCGGGCTCTGTGACGAGCTTGTAACCTGGCTTGTATTCCCCAGTGTAGAGCAGCGGGAAAGTTTCGCCAAGAGTTTTGATCTGCGTTTTGGTGGCCAGGAAGATATAGGCGTTCGGGGGAATGAGGCCGATCTTCTTCAATCCAAGCGCTTTTATTTTCTTCATTTCCGCCGCGCTGAAATTGGTTTCGGGCTGCACGATGAACTGGTACTGGCCTTCGGCGGTGGGGGAGGCTTCCATGCTTTCAACGCTTGCAACTTTGGGCGCTTTGGGATCGATGGTAGCCCTGTCCAGTTTGATGAGACCGGGGTCAGCGAAAAGGGATACGCTCAACATCGCGGAAACCGCGAAAACAATAGCTTTTTTCATATACACACCAAAATAGGTTATATAATTTCAATAAACAATTATAGCAAATACGCGTAAGCGCGCTTACTCGAAAAAGACCAGCTCGTTATTTTTCGCGCCGGCGTAGGAGAGGGGGACTTTGCCCTCTAGGGCCGGGCGGTCCACGATGAAGGTCGGAACGGCGATGCCGGATAATCTTTCCCTAAGTTCCTTCATGATCTGAACTCCAGTTTCCAAAGGCGTCCAGAAGCGCTCGGTCCCGGGGATCTTGTCGCATTGGAAAAGGTAATAGGGCCTGACGCTGTTTTGGATGAGCAGGCGGAAAAGTTTTTCCAGAACGCAGGAATCGTCGTTCACGCCTTTTAAAAGGACGGTCTGGTTGTTGACGGGGAATCCGGCGTCCACCAGATTTTTAAGCGCTTCGCAGGCTTCGGGAGTCACTTCCACGGGATGGTTGAAGTGTGTCTGGATCCAGATGGGGGAATATGCTTTCAGTTTTTGGCATAAATCTTTCGTCACCTGCATGGGGAAAGTGACAGGCATCCTGGTGCCGATGCGCAGTACTTTTATGCCCTGGAGTTTGAAAGCGGAGACGATCTCTATCAGCTCTTCGTCGGGAAGCGTCAGGGGATCGCCGCCGGAAATGATGATCTCCTCGATCTCGCTATGGGACTTCAGGAATTCCAGGACTCTTGGAAGCGTTTCTTTCCAAACGCTGTCCTTTCCTTCTATGATCTGCCACCTTCTGGTGCAGTGGCGGCAGCGGGAGGCGCAGTTAAGAGTCGCGGTGTAGACGGCCCGGTCGGGGTAGCGCCTGATGAGGCCGGGGACCGGCATGAATTTTTCTTCCTCCAGGGGATCGCAGTCATTTTTGGCATCCGCTTCTTCGGGGGAGGGGACGGTCATGGCGAAAATGGGATCGCTGAAGTTCGCTTCTTTTATAAGTTTCGCGTAATAGGGAGTGGTGAACATCTTAAGCGGTGATGAGACCGCCTCGAGTTCCGCAGGGCAGGGGAGCCCCGCGCATTCGCAAACTTCCTTTACCGTATATAACCGTTTTTGCCAATCATTCATGGGAATGATTTTAGCAAAAACAGAAAGGATTTTGGCCTTTGTCTAGTTTGGGACTTGACATTGTGGTGAATGTGTGGTAAACTATTCGGCGAAAAATGAAAATTAACCTTTTAAAGGAGAAGAAATCATGAAAAACAACCTGATCAAATCAACTCTGCTTCTGGCTTCATTGCTGCTTTTCGGCTGCGGCGGTGAAGTGGACAAGAACGCCACGGTGGCCATCTCTGGCGCCTGGGCGCTTTATCCCATGGCTCAGCGCTGGAAAAGCGAGTACGCCAAGATCCATCCCGAGATCAATTTGGAAGTTTCCGGCGGCGGCGCCGGCAAAGGCATGACCGACGTTTTGTCTGACCTGGTCGATATCGCGATGGTGTCCAGAGCCGTTTATCCGGAAGAGCTGGAAAAAGGCGCTGTGCCTTATCCGGTGGCCAAGGATACGGTGGTCGTGGTCATCAACGAGAAGGCTCCCTTCGCGGAGAAGCTCTTGAAGCGCGGCCTTAAGAAATCTGAGTTCCAGAAGATCTGGCTGGAAGACAACGCGACCGCCGAGATCTTCGGAGAAGAGGGCGCTCTTAATGTCTACACCAGAAGCGACGCCTGCGGCGCGGCTGAGACCTTCGCGGCCTTCCTGGGCAAGAAGCAGGAAAACTTGAAGGGCAGCGGCATCCCCAGCGACCCCGGCGTTCCGGAAGCTGTGAGAGGCGACGTGAGAGGCATCGGCTACTGCAACCTGAACTACGGCTACGATCCTGAGACCGGCCGTCCCGTCAAGGGCGTTGTGACGGTCCCCGTGGACGTCAATGAGAACGGCGTCGTCGACAAGGACGAAGAGATCACCACCAAGGAATTCCTGATCTCCTCCATTCAGAAAGGCGTCTATCCCGCTCCTCCCGCCAGAGACCTTTACTTCGTGACGAAGGGCGAACTTAAGCCCGCCGCCAAGGAGTTCCTGCTCTGGACCATGACGGAAGGTCAGAAATTCAACGATGCCGTCGGTTACATGTCTCCCAATAAGGAGAATCTGGAAAAAGCCATCGATAGCCTTAAGAAGTAAGAATTGTTTTTTATGCTGGGCGACTCATCTCTTAAATACCGCGTACGCGAAGACTGCATCACGGGCTGGCTTCTGAAAGTGCCTGTTTTGATCGCGGTGGGCATGCTTGTCCTTTTCTTCGTCGTGCTGACCGCCAAGTCCTGGCCGCTTCTGACGGGCGGGCATTTCTGGCAGGTCTTGACCTCTTCCGAATGGCTTCCCTCCGAGGGAAAATTCGGACTGTGGCCCTTCATCATCGGAACCATCGCGGTGACTTTTTTGACGATGGTTCTGGCGGTGCCGGTCTCTGTTCTGGCCGCGGTCTTTCTGAATGAGTTCGCCCCTCAAAAACTGAAAGACATGGCGCTTCCCATAATCGACGTCCTGGCGGCCGTGCCTTCCGTTATTTATGGCGCCTGCGGCGTCATCGCCTTCATCCCGATGGTGAAAGCCTTGGGCGGCGCCCTGGGAATAAACACGACCGGCCGCTGCCTTCTTACGGCGGCGCTGGTATTGGCCATCATGGTCATACCGGTCATCCTTTCCATCGTCAGGGACGTTCTGGCGGCCATTCCCCAGGAAGCCAGGGAAGCGAGTTTAGCCCTGGGCTCGACGCGTTGGGAAACGACTTACAAGGTCGTTCTGAAGCTGGCGCTGCCGGGCATAATAGCGGCGATAATGCTTGGCGTGTCGAGAGCTTTCGGCGAGACCATGGCCGTCATGATGGTGGCGGGCAGCATTCCCGAACCGAAGCCCAGCTTGTTCAAGGCAGTCTATACGTTGCCGGCTCTGATCGCTGACAAGTACGGAGAAATGCTCTCCATCAAGATGTACGATGTGGCATTGATGACCGCGGCCCTCATACTGATGGTCGTCATCGCCGTCGTCAACTTCGGCGCGCATTTGATCCTCATTCGTTTAAGGAGGAGATACTGATGTTAGCCTGGCGTAAATTCGTGGAAAAATTCTGGCTCGGCGTCATGATCGCCATGCTTGCCATTGCCATCATAAGCGTTCTGGGCATCATCGGGATCGTCTTGTGGAGAGGCTTTGGAGCGCTTTCCTTCGAGATGTTCTTCTCCCTGAAGTTCAGCGAGGTTACTGGCGAACCCGTCGGCATCGCCAACTCCATCATCGGCTCCGCTTATCTGGCGGGCGGCGGCGTCCTCTTAGCCTGCCTTATCAGCATTCCTTTGGCTCTTGTCCTGCAGAGGGAATATCTTTCTGAAAACATCATCACCGCGGTGACTGTCATCCTGGACGTCCTGTGGGGCATTCCTTCCATCGTTTACGGCGCTATCGGTTACCTTATCCTTATGAGCTGCCACCAGAGAGCCTCGCTCTTAGGCGGCATTGTGACGCTAGCTCTGCTCTCCGTGCCTATCATGACGAGAGCGGCCATGAACGTCATCTCTTTGGTGCCCGTTCAGCTCAGGGAAACTTCCTACGGCCTCGGCGCCACAAGGTGGGAGACTATCAGCAGAGTGATCTTCAAGCAGGCTCTGCCCGGCATGGCCACTGCCGTAATGCTCGCTTTCGGACGCGCGATAGGCGACACCGCCGCGGTGCTCTTCACAGCCGGTTATTCCGACAAGCTGCCGAGAAGCATAATGGAGGGCGCGGCCAGTCTTCCCATCACCATTTATTACAAACTGATGATGCCGGGGCAATTGGCGCAGCGCCAGGCTTACGCGGCTTCTTTCGTGCTCATATTCATCGTGCTTGTCGTCAGCGCCGTTTCCCGCACGCTGTCCAATCGTTTAAGCAAATACACGGTCAAATAAAACTATGTCACATCTCTCCATCAAAGATCTTCACGTTTACTACGAAGGCGTAGAGACCCTGAAGGGCATCGACCTTGAGATCCCGGACAAGTCTATCGTCGCGATCATCGGCCCCTCCGGCTGCGGCAAGACGACGCTTTTGAGAAGCATCAACAGGCTTTTGGAACTTAACAGCGACGTCAAGGTGACGGGCCGCGTGGAAATAGACGGCGAAAATATTTACGATCCCAAAGCGGACCTCATATCCTTGAGGAAGAAGATGGGCTTCCTGTCCCAGCGTCCCTTCCCCTTGCCTTGCTCCATATTCGACAACGTGGCCTACGGCCCCAATATCCACCGCATGGACGCCGACGCTATCAACGCCGTTGCCCTTAGCCTGGAAGCGGGGAGCAAGGTCTCCCAGAACAGAAAGGAAGCTCTGGCGAATCTCGTGGAGATCTGCCTGAAGAAGGCCGGCCTTTGGGAAGAAGTGAAAGAGCGTTTGTCTAGCCCGGCCTCGCGTCTTAGTATCGGCCAACAGCAGCGCCTTTCTTTGGCCAGGGCTCTGGCGGTTGGCGCCGAAATGATCCTGGGCGACGAACCGACTTCCGCGCTGGACCCCATATCCACTAAGCAGATCGAGGAGCAGTTCAAGGCTTTGAGCTCCCAGTATTCCATCGTGATGGTGACGCACATTCTGCGCCAGGCCAGGCGTCTCGCGGACTACGTCGTTTTCATGTATCTGGGCGAACTTATTGAGCACGGCCCGGCGGAAAAGATCTTCAACTCCCCGGAAAAGGAAATGACCAGACGCTACATCAAGGGCGATTTGAGCTGAATTATGAAACTGACCTCCAAAAGCGAATACACTCTGCTGGCTCTGATCTTCATGGCCAGGAAGCCAAAGGGCGCTTATGTCAAGATCGAGGAGATCTGCCAGGCTTACGATATTCCCAAAAAATATCTGGAACAGCTCCTGACCATCCTGAGATCCAACGGACTTGTCAAGACCAGAAGGGGAGCAGAGGGCGGCTACGCCCTGGCCA
>JAFSWV010000125.1 GCA_017444325.1 bacterium
AAGCCCCCCTTCCCAAGACCCCCTCGGGGCCCTCGGGAGAAGTACTCGCTTTCCTTGTCTTCAAAAGGGCGCGCCAAGTTTTTCTCTCTTTCGCTTTCCCGCTTTTTCAGGCAAGTGGCGACAATAATACTAAAGACTTTTCCTAAAGTCAATACCCATTCGCCGAGGAGGAATCGGCGTTGCAGAAGAGGCTGGAGATGCCGGCGAGGCCGCCTTTGGACATTATGAGGAGGTCGACGTTGGGGAAAAGCTTTTCCTCCACCGGGACGCCGCAGCTCAGGAGGATGACCTTTTTGCCTTCCGCTTTGGCATTGTCTATGGTCGCTTTAAGATTCTCTATCTCGCTATTTGGTGGGGAGGCGGAGGAATAGTTGTAGACGAGGACGATGTCGGGAGTAACTTCAAAACTGCCGCCGTTGAAAATGAGGAATCCGCGCTGGCGGGCGGCGGAAAAGAAATTTCTGGAAAACCACTGGGACTTTTCCGGGGGCATTTCTTTAAGAAGAGAGGCGTCCCCTTTCATGGTAATGGTTGCCTTGGACAGAGAATCGATCTCCTGCGGAGTCTTTTCCGGACCGCAATAAGAAAAGAAAGACAGCGTTACCGTTTCTTTATTTTCCCGGCAGCGGTCCTTGAGCTTTTTAATCCTGCCATAAGACGCGATCAATTCGCCAAGCGGGTAACGGCCGTCTGCCACCGCGGCCTCAGCCTTATCAAGCAGATCGTCCCATTCCTTGAGAGAGGCAAGGGACTGGAACCTTTTCGTCACCATCGTTATGTCGCAGCCGGCGATCCAGGATTCTATGACCGCCTCTTTCCAGTCAAAACTTTTCGAGATCGCGTCCATGTCCATGTCGTCGCTTATTATGACGCCCTCGAAGCCGAGTTCGTTTCTCAGAACGTCTTTCAAGATGGTCTTGGAAAGCGTGGCCGGGCGCAGGATCTTTTGGCCGTTTAAACCTGTCAGGGTGCCGGTCTCGACATTGGGGAATTGGATGTGCGAAGTCATCACGCAGTCCACGCCCTCATCTATGGCCGCCTTGAAAGGCTTGAGTTCAAGTTTCCTGAGATCATCCAGAGTCTTCTCGACTCTCGGCAGCCCGGTGTGGGAATCGACGGAGGTGTCCCCGTGACCTGGGAAATGCTTGGCGCAGGAAAGCAGGCCGTGCTTTCTGAAGGATCTGATGAAAGCCTTTGCGCCCTTACTGACTGTTTGGGCGTCGTGCCCGAAGGAACGGGTGTTGATGACGGGATTCTTTGGGTTGCTGTCGATGTCGCAGACCGGAGCGAAGTCAAGGTCGAATCCCGAGGCCAGAGTAAGATCGGCCAGCTCACCGGCCATGTTCTCTATGTAGGCTTCGTCCATTCCTCCCAGAGCCGCGGCGGAGGGAAAATGCGGGCCGAAGGTAAGGCGCTCCACTCTTCCCCCTTCCTGGTCGACAGTCAGGAGCGGATCGGGCCAGCCGTTTTCCCTAGCCTCGGCGCGGATGTCGGTGATTAGTTTGCCGACTTGGGGACCGTCCTGGCAGCTTTCCGCGAAAAGTATGACGGCTCCCGGACGCAGGGCGTTGAGCGCCTTAGCGATCTCCTCGTCCAGGGCTTTGACAGTGAAGGTTACGGACTCGTTTGAGACGATGGCGTCGGAGGTCCAGTAGCGCAGGTCGACGCAAAGCTTCTGCCGGAGAATTTCCCTTACAGGCACAGGAAGCGGCTGTTCGCCTGCTTTATTGGCAGGCGCGGCGCAGGACAGGAGCGAGAGCAAAGCTCCTGCGGCGAGGGACGCTGTAAGGAAAAAGCGCTTCATCAGAAGCGTTCGTCGATGACGCGCTTAGACTTCTTCTCGCTTCTGGGAAGGACGCCGAGTTCGACGACTTTCACGAGCGGCGTGAAGCCGATCTTGGATTTGACTTTGTCGGCAATGCGCTTGGCGATGTCGAGGAAGTCAACAGTGCCGTTGGTCTCAACGTAGATGCGCATGGTGTCCTTGCCTTCCAGGTGAGAGATGCGGATCTGGTATTCGCTGCTAAGTTCCGGGAAGGAGGCGAGGATCTCTTCGATCTGTTTTGGGAAGACGTTGACGCCTTTGATCTTCATCATGTCGTCGGAGCGGCCGGCGATGACGTCGAGCCTCGGATACGTTCTGCCGCAGGGGCACTCGCCGGGAATGATCCTACTGAGGTCGTGGGTGCGGTAGCGGATGAGAGGAGCGCCTTCCTTGACGAGCGTGGTGATGACTATCTCGCCCCATTCGCCGTCCGGGAGGACCTTGCCGGTCTCGGGATCGATGATCTCGGTGTAGAGATAATCGTCGAAGATGTGCATGCCGGTGTCGTATTTGCAGTTGACGCCGATGCCCGGGCCGTAGATCTCGGTCAGGCCGTAGATGTCGTAAAGCTCAATGCCCAGCTCTTCCCTGATGCGTTTGCGCATCTTTTCGCCCCAGCGCTCGGAACCGATAACGCCCTTCGTCAGATGGATCCTGTCCTTGATGCCGCGCTTGGCGATCTCTTCCGCCAGAAGAAGGGCGTAGGACGAGGTGGCCCCCAGGACGGTGCTCCCCATATCCTGCATCATCTGTAGCTGTTTCTCCGTATTCCCGGGTCCCATGGGGATAGCCATGGCCCCAAGTTTCTCCGCTCCCAGCTGGAAGCCAATCCCAGCGGTCCACAGGCCGTAGCCGGGTGTGATCTGGATGCGATCCTTCGGCGTGATGCCCGCGAACTCATAGCATCGGGCAAACATGATGGCCCAGTCATC
>JAFSWV010000126.1 GCA_017444325.1 bacterium
AACAATTACATCTGTATTTTAACGCGCCTACTCACGAGTGTTTTTTAGTCATGTCGGCAACTTTTAATTATGAAGACGCTTGCGGCGTGGGGCATTCACTTTGGCTTGACAGAAATATAGAAGTCCGAAAACCATATTTGCAAACAGCTAGGACAGGGTTAAACGGAACAATTTATGAAAACAACAATACGGCGGTGCCAATACATTGGAATATAGATGACGATGATCGATCGGGATTTGGCGTAGTTTATCCTAATATTAGTTACGGAGAAGATTATAAACAATACGAATTCCTTTCTATCAACGGCTATGATGACGATCTCTATTGTATAAATGCGTGGATAACCAATGATTTTATTGATGCCAACCAATGCGACCTAAAGATAAAAACCCCCGATTCAATGCGCTTGTGGTATACCCAAAACAAAAGTGCGTTATGCTGCGACTCAAACAGCGTGTTTGAGACTAATTGCGATATTGTTGATTGGTTTAACACGCACGCAAATTCACCGGGAAACAGACTATATGTTGAATGGGTGGTTCCGCCAAATACGACCACAAACGAATATATTGAATTTTACTGCAACGGAGTTCAATTTGCCAAATTGCGCTACAAGGGTTATGCCCTTTCCAATCCAGCATATATTAACATGCCTATCAAGCTTGAAAGGACTTTCTTTGAAGGTTTTTGCGAATTAGACGGATGTGAATGGGGAATAAACAGACAGGGCAGTTTGCGAGATCCCAGTCGCAATTCGATAGCTGAAGCGGTTGACCCACACTGGTCAAGGTATGGAGAACCATTTGTTGCTTCCAAAACAAGTCCTGTGTGTCCAGACATCTATACTTTGCGGAACGGGGCGTACAGTAATTTTGTGTGTCGCTGTATGAGCATGGATACTTTTAATAACCAGAACTATTTGTTTGAAGAAGCTGACGCCACAGCCTTTTTCACCATTATGTATTTTTGGACATACAATTATCTTGACATAGATTTGCATGGCGCCCTTGGCGATATTGTTTATTATAGTGATCCCTTTGCCTCAACGAGAGTGCCGTCCTATTGGTTGACCAATTGTAGACCTTCCTGGGATATATTCACAAGTCGCTTTTTTAATCAACCAAAGATTGTTCACAATCCATATCAACTCGAATCTACAAGAGCCATTTTAGACACATATGTTATAGATTTGCCATAATATTAGTTGGAGAAAAAACATGAAAAGATTTTTGTTTAGTTTTTACATGATTTTATTATCTTCGTTTGTTCTCGGAATAGACTCTGATGAATATACGCTTTTGTTAGAAAAGGCGGAGCAAACTCCCGCCATCATTTTTGACAAGGAAGATTTTTCTTGGGACAAATATCCGGCAGAGGTAAAAGCGCATTTTTTAGATGGTGTTAAAGCGCAGAACGAACTTAATAAACTGGCTCCTTCAACAACGATGCCATTGCTTTTTGACTTTGTAGAAAATGGGAGTCATGCCGAAAAACAAATAGCGATATATTTGGAAAAACATGGATATTACACCAATAGTTATTTCGAAGTGATATATAAGCAAATAAGGAATCAAAACGGTATCAGTTGCGGATACAGCGGATTGGGGAATCTGGCTTTTCCATGGTTAACTAAAAAACACAGAGGCAAAGATTTCAACGAATACGAGATCCAATACTTCTGGTGGGTCTATGATAGGAAACACCTTCAAAAGATTTGGCAAAATTGGTATCATTGCTGGCAGGAAGAAAATGCTAAGCCAGAACCGAGAAAGTATGTGCAGGAGCGTTTAATTTCTGACGTATTGTGTCTGGGATTTTATCTTTTTCCTTACTTGGCAGATAATTTGATAAACGATAAAAGTTTGGAAGATTTGGTTGATGCGTTAAGATCTTATTCCTGTTTTTCTATCAAGGGCGATTTTTTAACATGGTGGGCAGAAAACAGTGAAAGATATTCTTTCCCAGAAGCAAAAGGCTGGGATTATGCCATAGAGGTTCTTAATCGAGGGAAATTAATGGTTAGTAAATCTGCTAAGGAAAATATGCCTGTTTGGCATGAGCTGGCGGAAGCCTATTACGCTGTAAACATAAATCGGTATTGGTATTATTTTCTTTCTGACAAAAACGAAATTACAGAAGAAGATATTACTGAAGCGATTTGCAAATCAATTGAAGACAAGTGATCTTCAAGGAGAACATTATGAAAAACACATTACTGTTTGTTTGCATTTTGGTATGTGCTTGCTTGGCTTTGGCTGACGGCGTTTCCGTTGCGCCGAAAGGAGAAGGAACGCAAAAGGAGCCTTATCAAATCACGCAGATGGGAAATTTTGTGTGGCTGGCGCATCAAAGCGACAAGGTAGATGCCGGGACAACCATTTATTGCGTTCAGATAAATGATATTGATGCGGCGGAGACGGAAGAGTGGCAGAGTTTCCCGGATATTGAAACCAACAACATTAACGGCGAAAACAAAGGCGCTTGGACTTTGAATTATGACGGCCAAGGGTTTAATATAGAAGATCTTTGTATTAGTCAAACCAAAGGTTTTTACAGCGCGTTGTTTTGCTTGGGCAGTTTCCAATTAAAAAACATCAATATTAAGGGAGTGAAAAGTAAGGTGTCTTGGGGAAGCACTGGCGTTTTGGTAGGAAACATGGGAGCTGGGTATATAGATAATTGCCATATAAGCGGAACAAGCATTCACGCAACAGCGGGTTTAGTTCAGGAAGTAATCGTTCCGCAGGGAGAAAGCATTGAAATCAGCAATTGTTCTGTAGAGACTGATTTAACAAATGGCTGGGCGGGGGTAATAGAGCAAGTTCGCAATTATGGAACGCTAGTAATTAGAAACACATCTTACAAAGGAAAAATTACGATCGGGGATGAATATGGCGGAGATGTAATTTCGGCTGGCTTTATTAAAGCATTGCAGTTGGAAGAAAAACATGCAGAAGTGCTCATCGAAGACTGTTATTCTGCCGCCGAGATAAAATGCGCTAATTCTGATTTGGGCCTTTCCGGATTTGTAGGCATAATTAACAATGCGAATTATGGAGAACCAGTTGACATTGAGATTAATCGCTGTTATTCCACGGGATCAATAAGCAATACGAGACCTTGGGGCAGCGCTAGTTTTTTGACTGTGATATACGGATGCGAACCGGTGGTAAAGGATTGCTACTACAATTCCACGACGTTAAAGAAAGCAGACAAATACGCGCTTCCAAAAACAGAAGAAGAGATGAAACAATTGGCGACATTTGAACACTGGGATTTTGAAAACGTCTGGGATATCGACGAAGGAGAGACCATGCCGTATCTCGTATATACGCTTCCCGAGCCGTGCGGGGTGGTTGCCTTGCTTTTGTTAACTTTACTTTTAACAAGAAGAAAATAAAATTGCATTAAAAGGAAGACGGGATTTTTTTCCAAAATCCAACTGTCGGAGATTTTGTGACAGTTGTATTGCTTGCTTTTTTGACTATTCGGCGACAAACATTTTCTTGTGATCGCCGCGGTCGACTACGATCTCGTAGCCCGCAGCTTTCACGCGAGCGGAAAGACACTTGATGCATTCCGCCGATTCGCTGCCGGTGCAGATCTTGCCATCGTAGATCGCGTATTTAGCGCGAACGTTTACGGGAGACAGATTTGGCATGACGACGTTCGCACCGTGTCTCAAGCCTTTTTCGCGGCCCTCGGGATCGATCGTGCCAAGCGCGGTTGTGGCCGGCAACAGAACGTCGGGAACCAGAAGGCGGATGATGGAAAGAAGTTTCAGCGTCAGCTGAAGGCCGCCCTGCGGTTCATTCTTAAAGATCGTGTCTTTATGGGGAATAAAAGGACCGATGCCGCACATGTCTGGTTTGAATTCCGAGATGAAGCGAAGGTCCGCGATCAAATTCTGCGTGGTCTGGTAAGGAGAGCCGACCATCATGCCGCAGCCCACCTGAAAGCCGATCTTTCGCAAAGTTTTCAGGCAGTTCATGCGGTTTTCAAAGGAGAGATCACCGGGATGCAGTTTTGCATAATGCTCTGGAGATGCGGTCTCGTGACGGAGGAGATAACGGTCCGCTCCGGCTTCAAAGAAGGCCCGATAACTAGCTTCGCTTTTTTCTCCAATGGAGAGCGTCACGGCGCAATCCGGATGCATTGACTTTATCTCGCGGATCAAAGAAATGATCTTGTCGTCAGTATAGAAGGGATCTTCGCCGCCCTGCAGGACGAAAGTGCGGAAACCCAGTTCATATCCCTCGCGCACGCAATCCAATATTTCTTCATCGCTTAAGCGGTAACGATCGGCTTTGGCATTCTTGCAATTGATTCCGCAATAGTAGCAGCTGTTCTTGCAATAGTTCGTGAACTCGATGAGGCCTCGGATATATACGGCTTTGCCGTAGATCTTTTCACGGACTTCACGCGCACAGGCGGCAAGATATGAGACGGCGTCTGCGTCTTCTGTTGCCAGAAGCGCCTCCAGCTCAGCATCCGAGACGCTGCGCCCTGCCTTCAGTTCGTCTATAATCGCCTTAACATTCATCAGTTCCATTGTAGCAGAAAATGCTTAACGCTGCGCGAAAAAAAGAACGCACCCCCCGCTCACGGACTACGCGTGCATTGCCTTGATTTGCGTCCTCCGTGAGTTCGCTTGGGGGTGCGTTCTTCTTTTTCGCTCCGCTGGAGCGCTATCTTATTCGAACTCTATCGTCGAGGGCGGTTTCGGCGTGATGTCGTAGAGGACTCTGTTCACGCCAGGGACCTCGGCCACGACGCGGACCGCGACTTTGCGGAGCAGCTCGTAGGGGATCTGCGCGACTTCCGCGCTCATAGCGTCACTGGAGAGGATCGCTCTCAGGCAGATGGCTTCCGCAAAGGTGCGGCGGCCGTCTTTCACGCCGGTAGATTTGAAGCCGGGGCAGACCGCGAAATACTGCCAGATCTGCTTGTCGAGTCCGGCGTTCTTGATCTCTTCGCGCCAGATGGCGTCCGCCTCGCGGACAGCGGCCAGTTTTTCCCTCGTAATGGCGCCGACGACTCTGACGCCGAGGCCGGGGCCGGGGAAGGGCTGACGCCAGACCTGCTCGTCGGGAAGGCCGAGAGCGGTGCCGACAGATCTCACTTCGTCCTTGAAGAGCCATTTGATGGGTTCAAGGAGCTGGAAGTCCACATCCTCGGGCAGGCCGCCCACGTTGTGGTGGGATTTCACCATGCCTTTTTTACTGAAGCTTTCGATGATGTCGGGGTAGATGGTGCCCTGAAGGAGGAAGTCCATTTTGCCGAGTTTGGCGGACTCTTCCTCGAAGACGCGGATGAATTCCTCACCGATGATCTTGCGTTTCTTTTCGGGATCGTCAACGCCGGCCAGTTTCGTCAGGAAGCGCTCCTTGGCGTCGATCATGATGAGGTTCATCTTGAAGGTCTGCTTGAAGATCTTCTCGATGGATTCCGGCTCGTTCTTACGCATGAGGCCGTGGTCAACGAAGACGCAGGTCAGCTGATCGCCGATGGCGCGGTGCACGAGCGCGGCGCACACAGAGCTGTCAACGCCGCCGGAAAGGGCGCAAAGGACTTTCTTGTCGCCGACGGTCTTTTTGATCTCTTCCACGGCGTTCTCAATGAAAGATTCGACCGTCCAGTCCTGCTTGAAGCCGCAGGATTTAAAGAAGGCGAGAACTTCTTCGTTCGTTTTGAGGTTGCCTTTTTCAAGGACGGGAACGCCGAAGGGTTTGAGGACAGACAGGTCGCATTCGCTCTCATCGTCGCCGATGGCTACGATGGCTTTCGGCTTGACTGTGGGTTCGATCTTTTCTATGGGCAAAACTTCGCAGTAAACGTTCGCCGCTCTGGCTTGTTTGGCGACTTTCTGGTTGTTGTGAGCGCCGAAATCGGCGATGAGAAGAAGTTCTTTATTCATAGTCGTTAAGGGGGATTGGTTAAACAAGAAAATTGTGTCAAAATCTGCTTTCAAATTCAAGGGGGCGAGAGGCGCCGATTTTTTGCTAAAATGTATATATGAATCATTTGCTATCTATGGCGCAGCTGCGCCGCTTTATAGCTATCCTGCATCCCGGGGTGTGGGATACCGTCGAGATATTGATAATGGCTACGGTCTTTTATCTCATTATCTCGTTCGCTTCCAGGACGCGCACGGTCTCGCTCCTGAAAGGTTTGTGCGTTCTGGCTGTAGTCTATATTCTGGCCAACGTTTTGCCCCTCATGACGATCAGGACGCTCATTTCCGACCTGCTGCCGTCCATCGTTCTGTGCATCGTGGTCCTTTTTGCTCCGGAGATGCGCAGGGGACTGACAGAGCTTGGGAAAAATACGACCTTCAAGAGGACAAAGCAGACGAACGCCCCTGTCAGGGAACTTTACAATGCGGTCGTTGCGCTTTCCGAACAAAAATGCGGCGCCCTGATCGCTATCGAGCGCCATGTCGGTTTGCACGGCTACGTCGCGCCCAGCGGAGTGGTCATCGACGCTGACGTTTCGACGCCGCTGCTTTTGAACATCTTCTACCCGAAATCCCCCCTGCACGACGGCGCGGTCTTGATAATAGGCCGCAAGATCCATGCGGCGGCCTGCCATGTGCCGCTTTCCACCAAACAACTTGCCCAGCTTATGGGCACGAGGCACTGCGCGGGCTTAGGGCTCAGCGAGGAAACTGACGCCCTGGTCATTTGCGTTTCCGAGGAGACCGGGCATATTTCGCTTTTCGAGGACGGGCGCTGGGACAGAAATGTTCCCGCTTCCAACCTTCTGAAGCGACTTTTGGAAGTTTACGCTTAAATGCTCTACCACAGACAATATTCGTACCTTCGTCTGATGATGTGGAGCGACGCCTTCTGCGCCGCTTGCGGTCTGCTTTTGGCTTATGCTTTGCGTTTCGGATTGTCAAGCTGGTACGCGAGCAATATGTCGGGCATTCCTCTCTGGTTTCCGGCCATCCCGCCCTATGAGGAAGGCTTTTTCTTCAAGGAGCTTTTATGGACGCTGCCGGCCTGCATGCTGGTCTGGCCCTTCTGCCTTGGGCACTACGGCCTTTACGATCCGGAGCGCCAGCGCGACTGGAAAAGAAGGAGAGTTCTTATTCTGCAGGGCTCGCTTTTGGCTACGGTTGTTCTGATGACCTTCATTTTCGTCTTCAAGCTGGAATACACCGCCCGTATCGTCATCGTCGGCACGGCGTTTTTGACCGCTGGTCTGCTGGAATTGAAAGAGTTCTTTTTGAAGCGCTATCGTGTCCTGAAGGACAGGCAGGATGATTTCCATCTGCTTATCCTGAGGAAAGGGCCGGAAAGCGACGAGGAACGTCGTACGCTTGAACGCTACAGCGAGTGGGGCGCCAAGCAGGTCAGAGTGCTGAGCCTTGACGGTCTTGACGAGGAGACGCTGACGAAGGCTCTCATTGAGGGCGAAGTCGATGAGATCGCCTGCTTCTGTCCCTTGGAAGAGCTCTTCCGCTTCTGGCCTTTGGTCAAGGCCGGCGGTATCATGGGGCTGCAGACGGTCTGTTATTTCCCGACCGACAAAGGCTTCGAGAGGGTCTCCGTTTCCAAGAACGAGGGAGTTAGTTCGCTTTCTCTGAACAAAACTTCGCCCGATCTCGGCGCTCTGACGCTGAAATTGATCTTCGACAAGATCTTCGCTTTCATTCTGCTCGTTCTGCTTTCGCCCCTGTTCCTCATCATCGCGATACTGGTGAAGCAGAGCAGCCCGGGGCCGGTCTTCTGGCGTCAAACGAGAGTGGGCCGCAACGGGCATCTCTTCACGCTTTACAAGTTCCGCTCCATGGTCGCGGACGCCGAGGAGAAGAAAGAGCAGCTCATGAGCAAGAACGAAGTCGAGGGCTGGGCTTTCAAGATGGAAAGAGATCCCAGGGTGACGCCCATCGGCCGCTTTTTGCGCCGCTTCTCCTTAGACGAACTGCCGCAGCTCTGGAACGTTGTCTTAGGCTCCATGAGCCTTGTGGGGCCGAGGCCTTCTTTGCCTGAGGAAGTCGAGCATTTTGCTCCCGGCGAAAGGCGCCGCCTTTCCATGAAGCCCGGCATGACGGGCCTCTGGCAGGTCAGCGGGCGCCATACGCTCCCAATAGAGCGCTGGATAAGCTTGGACCTTGAGTACGTTGACAATTGGACGCTCATACTCGATATCAAGATACTTTTCAAAACGATCGTCACGGTCCTCAAAGGATCAGGGAGATGATTATGAAATACCTTCCGCTTTTTGTTTTGGCATTATTGCTTTTCGGCTGCGCTGCGACGCACCAAGAAGGCACGGATTACAACACGATCTATATGGAGCGCTGCCTTTCAACGGGCATGATGGCTGTAGGGCTTGACGACGTACTGAGGGAAGAGACGGGTCTTCCGGCCATCGACGGAATGTACATCGCCAACGTCGAGCAGGGCTCGGCCGCTTACAGCGCGCACATCAAGACCGGCGACGTCCTTCTGCAGGTCGGCGACGAGCAGGTCTATGACAAAGAGACTTTCGCCAAGGCTTTTCTCGCTGAAGAAGGAAAGAAAACGACGAAGGTCAAGATCTACCGCGGCGGCGGCATTCTAACACTCGATTTTCCTCTGACGCTTTGAGAATGGGCTGCGTTCTTGCCATTGACATAGGGAACACCAGGACCGCTTACGCGTTTTTGGAGAACGGCGAAATAAAGGCCAAGGGGCATCTTTGCGACCTCGCTCCCGAAACGCTAAGACCGCTTTTTTCCAAGAGGAAAGTTGACGGCTGCGTCTTCGCTTCCGTCGTGCCCAAGGCAAGCAAACAGCTGAGATCGTCTCTAAAAAAGCTTTGCCCCAAGCTTCCTGTTAAGCAGCTGACCTGGGAAGCGGTTTCGCAAACACTTCCCAACGCCATTACCGTGAAAGGCATGACGCCGGGAGCTGACAGGGCCGCCAACGCCTATGCCCTGCACTGCGGCGGGAAATTCCCGGCCATCAGCATCGACGCCGGAACGGCGCTGACGACAGAGATCCTGGATAAATCTGGAAGATTCATCGGCGGCATCATCATTCCGGGAGCCAGGCTGCAGTGGCAGAGTTTAAGCGAGAAGACCGCCCAGCTTAAGGATCTCGAATATCCCGAAAGCACGGACGGGCTCTTCGGGAACAGTTCCGAATCCGCCATGCGGAACGGCATAGGCTCCGTACTTATCCTGGGCCTGATCGACCTGATCAAAAAGACCGAGAAAGAAGTCCTTGGCGCCAAATTCAAAAAGATCGTTTTCACAGGCGGCGGCGCCGAGCTCTATCACGAAGCGGTCAAAAAGAGTTTTCTCAAAGCCGAGTATGATCCCGACTTTACCTTAAAAGCCCTGAATAGATTTTTCCTTGACGAGCAAAGCTAATGAGCCTAAAGATCGAAAACATTAAGAAAAGCTTCGGAACGCAGCCTGTTTTGAAAGGGCTTTCCTTTGAAGTTGTGGAAGGCGAGTTCTTTTTCCTCCTTGGCTCTTCGGGCTGCGGGAAATCCACGCTTTTGAGGATCATTTCCGGTTTGTGCGATCCCGACGAGGGCAGGATATTTTTCGACGGCGAGGATGTGACGAAACTTCCGGCGGAAAAGCGGGGAGTGGGTCTCGTTTTCCAGAATTACGCGCTCTGGCCGCACATGACGGTCTATGACAACGTAGCCTTCGGGCTCCAGGTCAGGAAGCTTAGAAAAGACGAGATCGCGGATAAGGTCGCGAAAGTTTTGCGGGACGTAAGATTGGAAGGCCTGGAAAAGCGCTATCCCGCGGAATTATCCGACGGACAGCAGCAGAGAGTGGCGCTCGCCAGAGCGCTTGTCATCGAACCGAAACTCGTGCTCCTGGACGAACCGTTATCAAATCTGGACGCCAATCTCCGCCTTGAGATGCGCTCCGAATTAAGGCGCATCCACAAGGAATTAGGCCTCACCATGATCTATGTCACGCACGACCAGAAGGAGGCGCTCTCCCTGGCCGACAGAGTGGCGCTGCTGCACGAAGGCAAATTGGAGCAGCTGGGCAGTCCAACGGAGCTTTACAAGCGGCCGCAAAGCAAATTCGCCGCGGGTTTCCTGGGCGAAACGAATTTCATGCAAGGCAAGGCGCTGAAGTTGAGCGGGACCAATTGGGAAATTGAAACGCTTTGGGGAACGAGCTTAATTCCGCAGGATCAGGCCGTGGGCGTCGAAAGCGGGAAAGCGCTGTATATAAGCGTCCGCCCGGAAGACCTGAGGCTGACGGGGGAGGAAAGCGCTCCCAATTTCCAGGCCAAGATATTGGAGAACAATTTCCTCGGCGACACCACTCAGCTTGTTCTGGAATCGAAAGGCGAAAGAATTTTGGTGGAAACGCTCTCCAGTTCGCATTTGAAAGTCGGCGAACTTATCAAAGTCTGGCCGAAAGTCGAAGACATTATGATCTTTGGGGAATAAAATGCGCAAGGTTCCCTTCTACGTTTTCGTGTCCGCGCTTGCGCTCTTTTTCTTCGCCTTCCTGATCTTTCCGCTGTTCGGGATACTGAAGTCTTCCGTCTGGGACGGGGAGCACCTCACTTTCGCTTACCTTGCGGCTGTTTTCCAGAACCAGAATATCAGAGCCTCTTTTTTCAACAGTCTTTTCATCGGCGTTGCCGTAACGATCCTCACGACTTTTCTGAGTTTGCCGCTGGCTTATTTTTTCACGCGCACGACTTTTCCTCTGCAGCGGCTTTTCCAGGGGCTCGTGCTTCTGCCGATGATCATGCCGCCCTTTGTGGGCGCTTTGGGCATGCGCTACCTTTTCGCGCGCTGCGGTTCCGTAAATTTGCTTTTTGGAACGGACATTGACTGGCTGGGCGGCGGGGGACTTTTCGGCGTTGTTTTGCTTGAGGCGCTGCACCTTTACCCCATCATGTACCTCAACGTGACGGCTTCGCTCGCAAGCCTTGACGAATCGCTCTTGGAGTCGGCGAGGATGACGGGCGCCAAGCCCTTGACTATCTGGCGCAAGATAATCCTGCCGCTCTTTCTGCCCGGCTATTTCGCCGGCGCTATCTTAGTTTTCATCTGGGCTTTCACGGACCTCGGCACGCCGCTTATTTTTGAATATCGGAATTGCTTGGCCGTAAATATTTTCGACCGCGTCACGGACATGCATTCCAACGCCGTGGGCTACGCGCTGGTATTGCTTATGCTTGCGGCCACCTGCGTTTTCTTCCTCATCAGCAAAACGCTCTCCAAGGACGTAAGGGTGATCTCGACTTCCAAGGGAGCGCAGGGAACGGCCGGCAAGAAGCTAAACGCGCTCACGCTCGTTTTCGTCTATGCCTTCCTTGCCGCAGTCACTATTCTGGCGCTTCTGCCGCACTTCAGCGTCATTCTGGTGGCTTTCTCCGACAAGTGGTTCATGTCTATCCTGCCGGAAAGCTACACGTTCCGCCATTTCGCCGGGGCCTTCACGCACAAGCTCGCCGTCTCCGGTATCCGCAACTCGCTCTTTTTGAGCTCCGCGGCCACGGCCTGCGACATCGTGCTCGGCATAATGGTGGGCTATCTTCTTGCCCGCAACAAGGGCTGGTGGCGCGAGGGGCTGGACGCGCTTATCATGCTGCCTCTGGCTGTTCCCGGCATCGTGCTGGCGTTTTCCTATCTTTCGACCTTCTCCGGAACGAGGCTTGACCCCCTGAAGGATCCTACAGCTCTCCTCATCATCTGCTACAGCGTAAGGCGTCTCCCTTACATCGTGCGTTCCGTTTACGCCGGCTTCCAGCACATAGGCGAGGCGATGGAGGAGGCGGGGAGAAGCCTGGGCGCCGGCTTTGCCAGAGTGACGAGAGAAATCACCCTTCCTCTGCTCTCGACGCACATAACGGCCGGGGCTATTTTGACCTTCGCCTTCTGCATGTTCGAGGTCGGCGCCACCATCCTTCTGGCGGCCAGGGAATGGGATTACCCGATAGCCAAGACCATCTACACCCTGAACATGCGCCTTGGCGACGGGCCCTGCATCGCTTCCGCCATGGGCGTTATCGGCATGGTCCTCTTAGGCTCCTGCCTTCTGATCTCCGGCGCGTTGCTTGGCAAGAAGATGGGCGAAATTTTCCGCGGCTCTTCCAACTGAGCGAAAACCGCCTTAATTATGCTAAAATAAATAGATAATTCAAAAATTTGGAGATACATATGAAAAAACTTTTGCTTTTAGCCCTTTCCTTGCTCTTCATGCTTGCCGCCTGCAAAGCCAAGACTGACGAACCGAAAGCTCAGGCTCCCGAAACCGGAAACGTCGCTGCGGAAGGAACCGAAACTTCCGAAGAATCTCTGGCGGCCGGCGCTGCCAATCAGAAGATCATGCAGATCTCCATGGAGGTCATGCAGGATATGAGGACCGCTTTGGAAACGGACGATTACAAAGCTCTTAACGAAAAGATCGACGCCTTGAAAGAAGAGAACGCCGATGATCAGCTCGTCCAGAAAGCGCTGCTCGGCGCCAAATTCACCGCTCTGCTTTTCGCCGAAGATTTTGAAGCTGCCGAAAAACTCCTGGACTCCCTGCCCGATCCTGAAATGAAGAAACAGATCAGCGAGAAGAAGGATCAGGCTTTCTCCGTCGGCAACATCAACCTCACCAAGGCCAACCTCTGCTACCAGCTCGGATTGGAAGAAAAGGGCGACGCCCTCCTCAATTCCGTCATTGAAAAAGAGCAGGACAAGACCCTGCTGCAGATGGCCATGGTCCTTAAAGCCAGGAAATTCCTCATGACGGGAGACACGGAGAACTTTGAAAAGACCATGCAATCGGCCATCGACGTCGATCCGACCAGCGAACTTTCCCAGAACATCTCCGCTCAGATGTCCGCCGTCAGCCAGATGCTGAAGGCCCAGGAAGAGACCGAAGCGGAAGAGGTCGAGCAGGAAAAGAGCGAAGAAGAGGAAGAAGCTATCAAGGAACCCGCCGAATAAATGAGGTTCATTATGAAAAAACATCTGTTATTTTTACTTTGCGGCGCTTTGGCTTTGGCCGGCTGCGCCGCCTCGACAAAATCGGGAGAGGTTGACGAAAAGATCTGGGCCAACTACGAGGAACCGCTGAGATCGCTGGGCGACCCCACCGAGGACGCTGTGCAGAACGTTATGAGGGAAGCGGCGGAAAAAGAGGACTGGCTGGGCGCTGTTCCCAAACTCCAGAAAATTATCGACGACGGGATCGCCAATCACGAGTTTGCGGAAGATTCGATCATGCGGACAGAGATTGATAGATGCATATTCAGATGCATGCTTATTGCGAGAAAGTATGATGAAGCTTTAAAATTTGCGGAAAGACTCCCCTATGTCCAAGAGGAACTTGCTGAAGGCAAAAATTTCAAAAGAGAGAGCAGTATTGTTATCTTGGAATCGGGAACGTTTGCCAAATACGGTCTGAAAGGAAAAGGCATGTCGAAAATGGATGCATATCTGAAAAGATCGGACATTCCGACGGAGGACAGGCAGAGGGTTACGTATGTTAGAGCTCTTGCGTCCTTGCTTCCTCCCGGTGACGAGGAAAAATTCATAAAGCGTCTGGAGGAGACCAGAGACGTTGACCCGGAAAGCAAGATAGGCAAGTTGGCTGCCGAAATGGCGGAGGAAGCCAAGACCAAACTGGAAGATTTAAAAAAGGGCGAGAAACAACCAACAGAATAACAATCAATTAAGGATAAACAATCATGAAATCTTTTTTCATCTTAATGGCTATGCTCCTTACCCTGACCGCTTGTCAGAAAGGACAGGACAAGAACAAAATTGAAGTGAAGACTCCCGCTCAGGAAGAGACCGCCGCGGTCGATACTGAAGTCGAAGTCACCGAAACCGCTGAGACCGCCACAGAGCCTGAGGAAGGCACCGTGATGCCGGAAGACGACGGCATCTGGACCGTCAATATGGACTTCGCGAAGAAGATCGCCAAGGAAAAAGACCTCAAGCTGCTCATTCTCTTCACCGGCTCCGACTGGTGCCATTGGTGCAAGAAACT
Source organism: bacterium (assembly GCA_017444325.1). Taxonomy (GTDB): domain Bacteria; phylum Auribacterota; class UBA3054; order UBA3054; family UBA3054; genus UBA3054. The sequence goes on from JAFSWV010000126.1 coordinate 13,974, forward strand.
CAATGAGGAAGTCTTCAGCCAGGACGCTTTCCAGCAGGAAGTCGTCAAGATGTTCGTGCCTGTCAAGCTTGACTTCCCCAGCGCTGTGAAGTTCCCGGAAGAGATCAGGAAGAGCTACGAAGCCGAGATGAAGAAATACGGCGTCAGAGGATACCCGACCGTAGTCCTGACCGATTGCGAAGGCAACGCTTTCGCTGTCACCGGTTATCAGCCGGGCGGCGAGGAAGCTTACCTTTCTTCGCTCAAGAGCTACATTCAGGCTAAGGACGAATTGGACGCCAAAGTCGCTGAACTTAAAGACGGCGACGCGGCTGCGGGTCAGGAACTTTACAATGCCCTGGAAGAATACTCCGCCAGATTCAAAGATTCTCCCTGCGTAAAGGAAGGTCTTAAGAAATACTATGACATCTGCCGTGCGAAGTGCCCTGAGATCTCCAGAGCGCTGGAAAGGGAAGAAAAGATCAAGCAGCGCCTTGCCGAGATCGACGAGCAATATAAGATCGGCGAAGGCTACGATCCCTCTGAAGTTACTCCGGAAAAAGTCGAGCAGGCTGTGGCTGATTACGAAGCTTTGATCAACTCCTTCTCGTTGGAAGGCGAGAAGAAGCAGGAGATCCTCCTTAAGGTCGCCCTTGCCTACACCATCGTCCAGGAAGACGAAAAGGCTCAGGAATACCTCGACAAGGCTGTTGAAGCCGCTCCCGATTCCGAATTCGCCGAGATGATCAAAGAACGCCGCGCCGCCAATGAGATCGAGGAATTGATGGACAACGTCAATCAGATGGTCATCGACGACAAGAAAGACGATGCTCTGAAAGCTATCGACGAAAGGCTTGAAGGCGAGGAAGACATGAACAACAAGATCATGCTGACCAGCGTCAAGGCCGAGATCCAGGTCCTTTTCGACGATATCGAAGGCGCCACGGAAAATTTCAACAAATGCATCGAGATGTGCGGCAATGAGGAAGCCACGGAACAGTTCAAGACCCGCCTCAACGAGCTGG